>DBTO01000233.1:1430-14235 GCA_002307095.1 Sulfurospirillum sp. UBA1314 | reverse complement strand
GAAGGGTCAAGGCGTCAATCAAGATGATTCAAAAGCATTTGATATTTTTACAAAGAATTGTAATAATAATTATGGTGCAAGTTGTCACCATATTGGATCAATATATATCCAAAAAGGCAATGGACCGGAAGATTATTTACGAGCCAAAGAATTTATCAAAAAAGCATGTGATCTAAAAGTCGCTGTTAGTTGCGAAATGTATAATAAAATAAAAGATTTGTTTTAAACCTAAAATAACAATGAATATCAACCGAAGTGCAATTAAGCCATATCTTTAAAAGATAGAACTTAGTTTGCACTTCATTAGAATAATTTTTTAACTTGCAGCAGAAACTCTCATAATTACAATGTAAATAAGGAAGAAGCCTGACAATTGTGGTCCGTGGTTCCAAAAGAATCTTGTTTTAAAAGCACCCCAAAGCGTACCATCAGTAAAATACATATCAGGCATTGCATACAAACGTATAGCATTACCAATAACAGCACCAACGTAACCAATACCTAAAAAGGCAAATACGCCACCAGAAACTTTCAGGGTTTCAAGAATAGATGTTCCATGACTTAGCGCACCATAAAAAGTGTAACCTAATACTGCGATCATCATCGCAAAAACAATCCACCCAACATTGAAAATCCTCATTTTAAACTCCTACCTGATTTGGAATACCCATCTAAACCCACTGTAGTAGGTTGATGGAAAAATGTATTATAACTAAACTTGGTCAAAAAATTTACTATAGTAGGTTAAAAAATGACTAAGCGTTCGCTTCCCGATGAAGAGGCAGTTAACCTTTATAAAACCATTGGAAAAAACGTAAAGAAATTTAGAACTCAAAAGGGATTAACGCAGTTGGAGCTATCGCTTGAAATGGGTTACAAATCTGTTAGCTTAGTATCTGCCGCTGAACTTTACACAAACAATAAGCACTTCAATATAGAACACTTACAGAAAATCAGTAAAATTCTCAATGTGCCTATTGCAGCTTTCTTTGAAGAAAATCATTAAAATACATCTACTTTTTGATTAAAAAGACTACAGGACAAAATGCGTTTTGGTCATCATCACAAGAAATAGAATCCTGCCCGTACTGTTCAACTTCAAAGCTGTTTCCAACTGTTTCTTTAACTTGATCAAATATATTATCAATTTGCTTTTGCAACTGCTCTTTAGCAGACTGCTTATATTGTTGTGATATATAAAAAGCAATAATTCCAAATTCAATCATAGAAGAAGTAGCTTTTCTTCTTATAACCTCTCTTATACGTTTGACATCTTGCTCAATTTTTGAAAATACATTAACACTGTTTTTTACCTCAATAACGGCTCTTGGTGTTATACCATCTGCCAACCATAAAACAATATCAAATCTACCATTTTTTCTAATATCAGAATGCATTTTACCACTACCTTTTGCCTTTGCATGACCCAAGATATAATCAACATTGTCTTCCATGGTTACAAACTTTTTTTTGTCTAGTTTTACAATACTCTCTGCAATTCTTACAGTTAAAAAATATTCATGTGCATTCCAAAGCCACTCACCATCACTCCATTCAAAATACTCATTATGAGCATTCGTTATTGCCTTCAATGTACAATTAACAACTTCATCTATACTCACACAGTCGCTCATTGCGTATCCTCAAGAAAATCTTGCTATCTGTTTATTATACATCTAATTATTCCGTATCTTGGAAATTGAAAGCATATATTCAAAACTTGGAATTAAATTCTAAGGAGAAACACCAATGAAAAATCAAACCACAATGTGCATCATTATCCGATGTACTGCTTTAGCAATTATTGCCATCATGTCTGCTCGCCAAACCTTGAGCCATAACTCTAAAAAGCTCGAACCATGATAGAGCTTCTAAATAAAGGCGATGTAAGCCTCATTAAGAACCCTGCATTAAAAGAATATACTCTTTACTCATTCGATAGACTGCCTAGTGATTTTGTCTATCCTGAGTATGGCTACTTCATCATCATTGAACAGTTCGATGAGCTTCTTAACAGCCCTCTTCCCCTTTCAAAATGCAGACTACCCTCTTTCAATGATGGTTTGTTTCATTACATAGAATTGATAGAGCAAAAAGAGAATGTCTTGGAGATCGTTATTTTAGTTGATAATGATTTCGGAGTAAGCTTGATACTTGAATCTAAAATTGTGCCAACAGAGATTTTAGACAAACTACTGCAATATCAACTTTAGTCAAAAAGTGGCTTGTTTGGCACACCAAAGGCTCAAAATTTGGCACGATACAAGATGATAAGTGTTGCAAAGCCTTGTGATATAAGCGTTTTAAAGAAGTGAACCGTCGGCTATCAGAGTCGATAGTTCACTTCTTTATTGGTTCACTAAGAACACGGGGGGATATAAGTGCTTATTTTTTTTCTCGAGTTGTAATGGACACCCTCTTCTCTACTCCATCATCCACTAGTGCTACCTTCTTCTTGATTTTATTAATTGCAATCGCAAGCCGATCATCATGAAGAGTTTTTGATACTTGTGAGATTACACCTTTGCTTATACCTATTACTTGAACAATGAAATCATATGTGCATCCATAGAGCAGTGCTTTAGTCACAAAGTCAGTTTTTTCAATACCACTTAAAGCACGACTACTGAGAATGTTTTCTAGCACGTTGGCTGATACTACTAACTCATCTTCTAAAAATTCTTTTAGTGAGCAAGTCTTAACCAGTTTTTCTGAGATAGTAGCAGAGAGTTCATTGATTTTTTTGCGAGAGAAGTGCGTAATAGCATTTATATCACGATTCGAAAACCCCTTAGCTTGCAATTTAATAATTACCTCTTTGATGAAAAGTTTCACCTCTCCTTCTTTCGTTTTTTTATTGACACGAAAATTATATGAAAGCCCTTTCCATAGTTTATCGTCAGAAGGATTAAAAAAATTTGTCCTCGGTTCACAAACTTTACATCGATACTTTGACTTATTTTTATTTCGATCAAATATCGAAGCTTGACTCTCACTCTCATCAATTGCCGCTTTATTTATTTCTTTGCAATGGGGACAAAAATAGATATTTTTTAGCTTCTCTTCCTTCAGGTTAATGCTTTTTTTGTTTCTTGTTTTGTCTATCTTGATGATTTTCCCCCTTTGTTTTTATCCATTATATACAAATTTTGAAAAAATTGGTGCCACTTAGTCAAGGCTATCGTTAGGCAAGAGTTCCAGAGTTGTTTTTTGGTGTTTTTTTCTGAATGAAATGCCTTAAAATAGGCGATTTAACCCCTAAAATTAGTGATATGATTTTACTCGTCAAGAAGGAAAAATCATATGATTTTCGCCTTCTTAATAAACCAAAAAAAGGAGTATTCATGTCACAAACTGAACATGAGACTGAACAGGAAGATATAGCGGCGTTGACATTCGAGGAAGGCACCATATTGCACACAGTGAATGTCGAAAAATTCACTAAAGAAGCGAAAGAGAGCTTCACTATTGAGTCATCTTCTACAGATGAGCGCTTTAGAATCAAGCGAGACGTCATGCTCGAACTTGCTCAACAATGGGAGAAAAACAAGGAGGTCTTTAGCTTGCTTCTGAGCAACGGATACGAATCATCAGGCTCTATGCCTGCTGGAGCTGGTAAAGCTGTAAAAATGATGCAAGAAGCTGAGCATTATCATGCAACATTCTACACTGGAGAGTTAGGGAAGGCTTTTGATCCAAAAAAGATTAATAGTAAATGCTTAATTGCATTAAATAGGAGTCACCTAGAAGCCATCTTTGTCTTTTTGATAAATGATCATATGACCAAGTTTCTCAAAGCCGAAGAGAAAAAACTCCTAAGAACAACACTGGTACTTAAATAATGGAAGAAAATATCCCCACAATCAATTGGGTGAAGGATTTCCCTGATGGAGAAATTCCTTCATCAGGGAATCCAAACTGTCGTGTTGTCATCATCGCTATTGATAGCGAATATCAAACAGGCACTACCGCATATACCAATTTGTGTTTGTCCTATCAATTTGCACTCTATGATATTAGCGATGGAATTTACCAAACTGGTATCTTTTTTCCTGATATTAACAAAAATGAACGCTTTAGTTTAACCGAGCTTCTTTATAAAATTTTGGATAAATCAGGTATCTATCCGTTAGCATTACATGCTTATCGTATTATCCTTGTGGCACACTACTTTAGTGCTGAATGGGCGATGCTAAGGGATAAGAAAAAGCTTTTTATGAAATTTGAATACATTCGAAAAAGCATGGTTACGGCTAAGCCGTTAGAGACTGCGTTGTTTGAAAAAGATAGCAGAGACGATGATTGTTTCGCTTCCTGCTGGTTTGATGTCAGAGACACCATGCTTTTGCTACCTGATGGGTACCGATCATTGGAAAAAGCTTCAACTTTTTTGGAAGGATTTGAAAAGATACCCTTAGACGATAGTATCAAAGCTAATATGTATGAGTTTTTACAAAAAGACCCTAATCGGTTTATTGAATATGCTATTCGTGATGCAGAAGTGACTCTAAAGTTATTTATCAAATTGCAATTTTTATTAAACGCTATCAATATGGAAGAAGAGAAGCTTTTCCTCACATTGGCTGGTGCAACTACAAATGACTTTATTGATTACAGTAAGGAAGCGTATGGAACAGAATATCACAACCTGCAATTTGATCGTAAACATAGCGTTTACAAGGAATTTGAAGCCTTAGCTACTCGCTCTTACATGGGAGGACTTAATTCAAGTTACCATGTCGGAAAGGCTAAGGGCTACACGTTCATCGATATAGACTTTAAAAATGCGTATCCGACCGCTATGAATCTGATTGAAATTGGCATGTTCGGTACGCCACCACCTAAAAAACAAGAAAAAAAGAAAGAAACACACGAACCAGAATTAACACTTACGGAGCTATTACCATGATCGAAAAATTCAAAAATCTACTACAAAATTTTGATACGCATAACTCCTTACGTATTGCAATGGCTGATATTAACTTTACCTTTCCAGAGGATTGTCTTTACCCATGTCTTTCAGTCAAAATTGAAGGCTTTGGACTGATAAACCCATTGGAAGGTCGTACCGTGGCGACGTTATCTGAAGTCCATCTAGCTCTTTATCAGGGAGCTAGGATTGTTTACCATGAGGCTGTGGTGATTGAAAGCTATAACGGTGCCTATTTTTGTAGAACCCACCTCTTGCGACTTTTCAATCTTCGCAACGAAGCAAAAAAGAACGATCAAGAACTTCTTCAACTTCTTTACAAAACTTATACCAACAGTCTCTATGGGAAACTTGCACAAGGTATTCGTGAGCGTAGGATGTTCAACACAAGAGAAGGTAACACAAAGAAATTACCAAAGTCTCCTATCACGAACTCCTATTATGCTTCCATGACGACAGGACTCATAAGAGCGGCTTTATCGTCTATTCTCGTGGCACTGGATGAACTCATCAAAGAGGGGCATGCTTATAAAATTATCAGTGCAACAACCGATGGGCTTCTTTATGGTATTGGTGAAGCCAAACTATCCGTAGCAGACACTTTGGAGATGGGAAAGCTCTCTGAAAAGCACAGTTCCATTGCTGAGGCGTTGGGCAGTGGCTTTAAGAAATTTCGAGCGTTCCATGACATCGACCCTGTGCTTAATGAGAGGCTATTAAAGTTCCCCTCTATCCGCTTATTGCAAATTTCACACGAAGCATGGAATGACCCCGAGTATATCGAAGTAAAACACGTAGCAAATGCGGTGCTCAATGTGAAGACACGCGGTCAAGTGGGTATGTACGTTGATGGAGATACCTCTATTTGCACGATTTTAGCCAAAGCAGGTCATAAAGTAGCTGGCGATAAGAATGAGCAAGCACAATGGATGATGGAACACTATGACGATGAAGCGATTGAAGGGTACGAGTTTCAACGATTGAGCAGTATTCAAGACATCATTAGTGACACCAACCCTATTGATGACTTGGTCAGTGTTACAGAAAAACGTAAAATCTCTCTTGATTACGACTATAAACGCTACCCTATCAATGCGACGGATACAGCTCCACACAAAGATGTGAACCACTTTCGCAAATACCGACAAAGTGCTGATTACCTCAGACGTTTAAACCAAAGAGCGAGCATTGATGCTGTTGACTACAAATTCCAGCTTGCAAAGCAAAACGTGCGAAAGACAGGCTCTAACAGCGAATTTTGCATCAGGCATATATTAAGAGCGTTGCTTCAAGGTGTTAAACCGTTTGAACGTCCACAACTCTCGTATTCAAGACTCGCCACTATCTTGAGAGAAGAAAAAGTGACGGTCTCTAAAATCAAGCACTCAAAAGATAGTGTCTTTACTCCCAATATGATTTCAGATACCAGTGGCAATCGTGCTTTCATTCGGAAAGTGCTCAGAAAACTTGGCTATAAAACCCAAAATAATTACCAAGACTTTTTAGAGCTACTTCTTCACAAGAAGATTAGCAATCCTGAAGACGTTAGATACTTAGACTAGCAAAAATTAACACATCTATCCCCCCGTGTTCTTAGTGAACCAAAGTGTGACGGTTCATTGACAACACAGGGGGATTGGTAATGATATATTCAAAAACTGAAATAAACTATGTAAGGAGTTTTTCATGAAACTTAAACAACCCAAAGCAGCACAAGCCCTTCCCTCTTCAAAGCCTGTTCTTACTGTACCACAAGGCTTTAATGAGCATGAAGACTTGCTAAAGAGTGTTAGAGTGTATAAAAAAGGTGGCAAGGTGTGCTTGGATTATCGGCTTGTCGATGAGTACCGAAAAGATGGTAAGGAACGTATTCGTTTTAGTCTAAAACTTGATGATACACCCTTGAATATGCAACGAACAGAACGAGAAAAGTATTCACTCGCTTTAGAGCATTTTCTCTCAAACAATGAAGTGAATGATGGTAACTATACCATTGAGGATATTGCCTTAAAAGCATTAAATGAAGATAAACACAATCGTGCAGAAGATACCCATAACGATTACATTCAAATCTACACTAAGTACATTAAGCCCTACTTTGGGAATAAACACTTAGCAGATATCAAGGTAACTCACTTGAAAGACTGGAAGAATAATTTGATTGAATCTCACAAACTCAGTAAGTCACGCTTTACAAAATACTATCGCACCTTTAACTTTATTTGGAACTATGCCCTTGTAAATGAAATGATCGATAAAAATCCGTTGGCACTGGTTGACAAGAAATCAAAGCAGTTTAGCAAAAGCAAAAGTGATGCTTCTCAGAAATATTACAGCAAAGATGAAGTGCAGAAAATTCTTGAACATGCTACAGGATGGTTTAAAGCTTTTCTCACTCTTTCTTTTAACACAGGACTAAGAACGGGAGAAGCTTTGGCTTTGCAATGGAGTGACATAGACTTTGAGGAAGAAAAAGTCATCATTCAGCGAAGTCAACGACATGGCAAATTAAAGGAGACAAAGACCAATATTATCAATAAAATCTATATGCCATCACCTGTTAAAGAAGCATTGCAACTTCACAAGCAAACTGCAAAAAGCGACTTGTGGGTCTTTCCTAATGAAAAAACACTACAACCCTACTTCGAGTCACGTCCAATCGTTAAAACGTATTTAAAGCCCCTTTTAGAGCGTTTAAACATACCTTACAAAACGCTCTACGCTACTCGTCACAGCTTTGCAAGTTCAGTTGTTGAGAAAAACCTGCCAATTACTTTGGCTCAGAAGTATTTAGGACATCAAAAGCTCTCTACTACGATGGACTTCTACGTTAAGAATGGGTGGATGGATGTTGCGAATATTGACAAGGAAATTGATAGGTTGTTTGCGTAGGTGAGGTAGGGATTTTTAGGTGAGAGTTGACCCGTTGACCCGTTGGATATTGAGTTCTAACGGGTTAAATGGGTTATTCAAAATTACATTTATTTCTAAGAAACTACCTTTATTTACAATATCACGAGTTAGGCAAAAATTAAGTTGCATTATATTTCTTAAATTGTAAACTTTACTTATTTAATTGTCAGGATATATTATGCCAACTCTAGATTTTTTACTGCAAGGTATGCAACCTCGTAATCATAAAAGTGTTCTACATGACCTATTAGCCATAGATTCGCCAGAAGAGATTTTAATAAGTGTTGCTTTTCTTAGAGAAAATGGAATTGAGCTTATTAAAAATCAACTAGCTCTAATTGCTCCAGAAAAAATTAAATTCTATGTTGGGATTAGGAACGATATTACTTCAATGCAAGGAATATATAGTATTTTTAAAGCAGGTTATTCAGTTTTTACCGTTGACACTGGAACTTCTGATTTTATTTATCATCCAAAAATTTATTTATCACACAACAGAGAGTATGCTAAAGTTGCTCTAGGGAGTGCTAACTTGACATTATCAGGATTAACAAAAAATGTTGAAGCTAGTGTTCTTATTGATTTGGATAAAAGCGATACAAGAGATCAGGAGTTTTTATCTAAAATTATTACTTCGCTTAATACTTTACCTAATAGATTTCCTCGCAATGTTACTGAAATTACAAGCCTTAGACAAATAGTTTCTTTAAAAAATAACGGCAGATTGGTAGATGAACGTATAGTGACAAGAAATTTTTCCATAGGAATAAATTTGAGCACTAATGGAAATAGAGGAGGAAGGGAAAGTATTCCTCGTATGGATTTAACTATTGAGAATACCCCAAATACAAGAACTAGAAGAAATAATAGAAATCCAGTTAGACGCATTACTGAAATGGCACAAACACCAGTTATTATGTCAACAGAATGGACATTAGTATGGATCAGTGCCCCTTTAACAGCACGAGATCTCAATATTCCTAGAGGGGCTACAACACATGCTACAGGTTCTATGGGTATGAAAAAAGGGGAAATGGACGGCATTGATCATAAGCGTTATTTTAGACAAGATGTATTTAATGAGCTTACATGGGTATCAAGTCCTACAACATCTAATCCTCATAGAGAAATTGCCAATGCAGAAATATACTTAACAATTAAAGGTATTAATTACCCAAAACATTATTTAGAACTCACCCATGATCCACGAACAAATACAAGAACTTATGAACAAAGTAACTTTGTTACAGGTCTTCGATGGGGAACTGCAAAATCTCTTATTGCGCAAGAAGACTTATTAAATTCTAAAATTAGCCTCTATAAACGAAGTATTGGAAATCAAGTTGAATACCTAATGGAATTTAATTAACATCTTTGGCGTCTATTTTTTAATCTAACCCAAGCGTTTAGTAAAATATCCGCATCAGAAGACGATAAACCAACTGCGTGCAGTATATTGTTTTGTGCATTCATAATCGCAATACTATCTTTTTCTTTTATCAAAAGATTTAATTTTTCTAGATCAAAATTGAATTGTTTTGGTAAAGGGATCCTTAATTTCTCTATTTCAGAAGGAACAAGTTCTAACACACCTCCACCGTAATGTCGACCTTCTAACTCAGCACTTAGAGCTGTCAGACTGTTCACAAATGCATTGACAATATCTTTAGCATTAATTGAGCTGCTACGTATCCTATAAGCAGTATCCGTGGTATATGCATTTATTTCATTAAGAATTAACTTTGGAAAATGATGTGCCCGCTTTAACATACCAATATTTGTTGTATATACAGAAGGTACTTTATACCAAGGTTTTCGAATTCCACATTTATATCTTGTATGCAATTCTTCATTCTCTCCAAGTTTAATATACTCAAGAACTCTAGTATTAGATTCATCTATAATTTCATCGTTAAACCATAAAAAATTTGTTGGATGACCTTTTAATTTATTTTCTTCATGTTGCGCATGATCATATATAACTCCAGAACAATGCTCACTTCTGCCAAACATTGGATGTGCCCATTTTTCTAGTTTATATTCATCTACAATAGCTTGTGGAACTAAAAAAAACTTATTGGCGCCTGTTACTATTCCAATGTCAACAGAGGCTATTTCTTTAAAAGTGTGAATATTAGGTAAAGCAAGAAGATCGGAAAGTAAGCTATTTTCTTTTTTTGATAACAATGCATATGTCCACTTTTCATCTTGATTAATATCTTTATTATAAATATCAGAATTGAAAAGTGTAGTAGGATTTTCTTCTAAAAATGATTTACCAGCAACAGAGACAATCGCTAAACCTTGAAAAGGTTCTCTATCTGTTCGTTTTTTCTCTGCCATTAAGATTACAACGCCTTGAAGTGTATCTTCAAACCATAAATCTTGAGGATCAATAATTAGTATTTTACTACATACCGTACTTAAAAATTTTCGCAAAGGAGCAGCATGTTTTACATGGAAAATTTCAGAAGGAATAACCATTCCAAATAGTCCACCTGATTTTAGCATCATTACAGATGAAATGATAAAAGGTACCCAAATATTAGTATGCTTTGTAAATTTTAAATCAAATTTCTCAAATATAATTTTTGCTTTTTCCTGCATCTCGGCTGGTAAATATTGATAACGTATAAAAGGAGGATTTCCAACGATGGCATCATATTTTTTATTGCCATCAAAATTATCTAATGACCACTGTAAAAAATCTGTATTTTCAAAATCACATTCAACCAATTTATTATTAACTCTACAAGAAGCTTTTTTAAGTTCATCTTCATTAAACTCAATACACTTGACTTTCGTTTTTTGCTTAACCAGCTTATTTATACTTGATAAAAAATTACCATCTCCACAACTTGGTTCCAAAATCGAAGTAGCTTTATTTTCGACAATCCATTGAATTATATAATCAGTGATATCAGTAGGGGTATAATAACCTCCACGTAGCTTTTGTTCAGTTTCATTAATCATAAAATTCATAATAATTTTCCATTCATATATCTTAGCTATTTTATAAATTACATTATATTCAAATTTTTCAATATTTGGCGTTAGCACAATATAGAAGCCAAAAGTGAGCCAAATTGTGCCAAAAATGGGTCAAAATTTAAGACCTCCGACTCCATAGACAATAATTAAAAGTTATAGTTGAGTTATTAGAAAGTCCGATAGAATAAGGATTTGTGAAGTTTGAGTGGTGTCAAGAGAGGGACTCGAACCCTCGACCTCCGGCTTATGAGACCAGCGCTCTAACCAGCTGAGCTACCTTGACATGGTTAAAAGAGGTTGGCATTATATAGTCATAAAACTTATACTTTGGTTAATTATAGCGTCTTTCGTAAAACATGAAAAAAAGCTGAAAACATTGAGTATATCAGACTAAACTTTTGGCACTTTTTTCTTGACTTTTGAGGCATATTTGTGTAAAATTTTGTCACTCGAAATAAGCGAGTGCTAAAAATTTTAGTCAAAAGGACATACAAAATGACTTTCAAACCATTAGGAAAAAGAGTGCTTCTTGAGAGAATCGAAGAAGCGACTACCACAGCTTCGGGTATTATCATCCCTGACAATGCTAAAGAAAAACCTCTTAGCGGTGTTGTTAGAGCGGTAAGTCCAAAAGTTGAAGAGAAAGGTCTTGTTTCCATTGGAGACAAAGTTGTATTTGCTAAATATGCAGGTACAGAGCTTACGATAGATGGTAAACCATACCTTGTAATGAACATCGACGACCTCTTAGGCGTTTTATAATCAATCAATAGACAAAGGAAATAAACATGGCAAAAGAGATTCAATTTTCAGACAATGCTCGCAATGCACTCTACGAAGGTGTTAAAAAACTTAATGACGCTGTAAAAGTTACGATGGGACCACGTGGTCGCAATGTTTTGATCCAAAAAAGCTTTGGCGCTCCAAGCATCACAAAAGATGGTGTTTCTGTCGCTAAAGAGGTCGAGCTTAAAGATACCATCGAAAACATGGGCGCTCAGCTTGTTAAAGAAGTCGCTTCAAAAACCGCAGATCAAGCAGGGGACGGTACAACGACTGCAACCGTTTTGGCACACGCTATTTTCAAAGAGGGTCTTAGAAATATCACTGCAGGTGCAAATCCTATCGAAGTAAAACGTGGTATGGACAAAGCAGCTGAAGCGATCATCGCGGAGCTTAAAACGATGGCAAAAGCGGTTAAAGATAAAAAAGAGATCGCGCAAGTTGCAACCATTTCTGCCAATTCTGACACGGTTATCGGTGAGTTGATCGCTGAAGCGATGGAAAAAGTGGGCAAAGATGGCGTTATTACGGTTGAAGAAGCAAAAGGCATCCAAGACGAGTTAGACGTTGTTGAAGGTATGCAGTTTGACCGTGGTTACCTCTCTCCTTACTTTGTGACCAATCCAGAGAAAATGCAAACCATTTTAGAGCACCCTTTTGTTTTACTTTTTGACAAAAAAATCTCTAACCTCAAAGACCTTCTTCCTGTACTTGAGCAAGTTCAAAAAACAGGTAAACCACTTCTTATCATCGCTGAAGACATCGACGGTGAAGCGTTGGCAACCTTAGTTGTGAACAAACTCAGAGGTGTTCTTAACATCGCTGCGGTTAAAGCACCAGGTTTTGGCGATAGAAGAAAAGCAATGCTTGAAGACATCGCGATCATCAGTGGTGGTGAAGTGATCAGTGAAGAGCTAGGACGCACGCTTGAGGCGGCTACTTTGGCAGATCTTGGTCAAGCGGCACGCATCGTGATCGATAAAGACAACACAACTATCGTCAATGGCAATGGTGAAAAAGCGCGCATTGATGCACGTGTGGGACAGATCAAAGCGCAAATCGCAGAAACAAGCAGTGACTACGATAGAGAAAAACTTCAAGAGCGTTTAGCAAAACTCAGCGGTGGTGTTGCGGTTATTAAAGTGGGCGCTTCAACTGAGACAGAGATGAAAGAGAAAAAAGATAGAG
>DBTO01000233.1:0-1176 GCA_002307095.1 Sulfurospirillum sp. UBA1314 | reverse complement strand
AGAAAAAAGATAGAGTAGATGATGCTCTTTCAGCAACGAAAGCGGCTGTTGAAGAAGGCATCGTTGTAGGTGGTGGTTCTGCATTCTTACTTGCAAATGCAAAAATCAAACTCAACCTCACTGGTGATGAAGCAATTGGCGCTGAGATCGTTACGCGTGCTCTTAAAGCTCCATTGAAACAAATCGCTGAAAATGCAGGCTTTGATGCAGGCGTTGTAGCAAACAATGTTTTGACAAGCAACAAACCAAACTATGGTTTTAACGCTGCAACGGGTGAATATGTCGATATGTTTGAAGCGGGTATTGTTGATCCTGTGAAAGTGTCTCGTATTGCGCTTCAAAATGCGGTTTCTGTTGCAAGTTTACTTCTTACAACGGAAGCTACCATTACCAATGCAAAAGAGGATAAAGCTCCTTCAATGCCAGATATGAGTGGCATGGGCGGAATGGGAGGCATGGGCGGAATGATGTAATCATTCCCTCCTGCTTTACATGTAAAGCCATTTTCGTGGCTTTACGCTCTCACATATCATGAAAAAACTCACCTTCCTTCTCATCTTTTTATCTTCTTTATTTGCTGCCGATTCGCTCATGGACGCGCTCCTTGATGGCAATCTAACACACAAAATCAATGCCAATTACAATGAAGCAAGCGATGAAGATAGCCCCTTTTCGAGCAGTAAAACCCAAAAAATTCTTTTTAACTATAAAACAGCACCCATAGAAGGCATACGACTTGAGGTTGCAACCCAATCATTTGCTACAGAAACACGCCAAAGTAGCAACGATAATACCATCTACTATACCGAAGCACTCTATGATGGTAAAGCCCATGATCTAGGCTATAAGCTCAGTGCTAACTATTATGCCGATACGTATCGTGAGAAGATGGAGCAAAGTAGCATTGCAACGACGAATGCCCTTGGGGTAAAAGCACAGATGAATTATGAAAATTTTGGAAGTTATATTGCCTACTCAAAAGTAGGTGAAGGTCGGTACAGTGCTAGTAGTGGATTAGATGGCAAAGATCATCTGCTCCCAACCTCTTCGGTACTGAGTTCCAATAATTACGCACCCAATACCGCTGCATACGCCGTTGATCTGAACTACTCTCCTCGCAAAGACATTACGCTAGGCTCACGTTATGTCGTTGCTACCGAAGAGCAAACTAACCTC
>DBTO01000201.1:3462-4088 GCA_002307095.1 Sulfurospirillum sp. UBA1314 | reverse complement strand
AAGAGCATACGAAGAGTATGCGTGAGCTTGGATTGTTGTATGCACAGAGTGAACGGTTACATGACGCGCTTAGATTGTTTGCGATGCTCGTGACGATCGACCCCACAGACTGCGAAGCATGGCGTGATGGTGGAACGATCTTGCTCAGCATGCACGAACCTTATAAAGCGATGGAGTGGATGAAAATGGCAAAAAAAGCCACTGAAATGGTTTTATGACCACATCCATTAGAATTACAAACTTTTGGCTATGGATAAAAATTCCTGTGTGATTTTTGATAAGCGTTTATCTTTTCGGTATGCTAACACAACAGTACGCGAGAGTAATGGCTCATCGATGTTAAAGAGCATGATTTTATTTTCTTTATCTTCTTTAATAAATTGAGGCAATGTAAAACAGGCTCCAATACCAGATGCTACGATAGAATTGGCAATATCAAATGTCTCTGTTTCACAAAAAATATTTGGCTCAAAACCCGCTTTCTTAAAAATTTTATCAAAAATAGGTCTGCTGCGTTGGGTGTCTTTGGGCAAGATGAATTTTTCATTTTTGAGTTCACTTAATACGAGACTAGGGTATCCTTTGGCTCTTTTTTTAGCTTTTTGCGCCAGAGGATGCATTATAGG
>DBTO01000201.1:0-3142 GCA_002307095.1 Sulfurospirillum sp. UBA1314 | reverse complement strand
GAATGCAGTGGCAAAATAAGTGTTGCAATATCCACATCTCCATCCAAAAGCATCTTCTCCAAGTTGAGAGTAGAAAATACTTGAGAGACTCGAATATCTGCTTTGGGAAATTTCTTATAAAATTTGGACAAGGCATCTGGAATAAAATGATACCCAGTTTGAGAAAATCCAAGCCGTAACTTTCCAGTTTCAAAGCCAGTGACATCACGCATTTGTATGGTTAAATCATGATACAGTTCGATGATCGCGTCTGCTTTGGAGAGATAAATCTCTCCTGCATGGGTGAGACTAATCGGTGTTGTGCTTCGATCAAACAGAGGGACACCAATCTGTTTCTCTAAAATATTAATACTCTGACTTAAAGAGGGTTGGGCGATATTCAGTCTATGCGCTGCTTTTGTAAAGCTTTTTAACTTTGCCACCATTACAACACATTCGATTTGCTTTAAACTCATCAAAAACTCCTTATTTAAGGCATCAAACGAAATTTTAATTCATAACAAAATACCTATGATAATATATATAAAATGTACTTTGACTTATGGATGAAAGTGTATTAATATTTTGCTGTCATTAAATTTAAAATGTATTAAGAAAATATAATTTTAAATTTATAAATCTATTGAGAGGAAATCCTATGACTGAACAGTTTACCAGAAGAGAATTTCTACAGTCAGCCTGTATTACCATGAGTGCATTAATGGTGAGTACCAGTGGTGTTGAAAAAGCATTTGCAGCTTCTTTAACCACTGCCAATACTTCAGGCATGCCAACATGCGATGTCTTGATCATTGGCTCAGGTGCCGCAGGTCTTCGTGCGGCTGTTGCGGCACGAAAAAAGAATCCAAATTTAAGTGTCGTTGTTGTCAGTAAAGTCATGCCAACACGCAGTGCTACCACAATGGCAGAAGGTGGTATTAACGGCGTGATTGATTTTAGCGATGGAGACTCCTTTGAGCTTCATGCTAAAGATACGGTGAAAGGCGGTGACTACCTTGTCGATCAAGATACCGCGCTGAAGTTTGCTGAGTATGCGGGTGCGGCGATTCATGAACTAGATTATATGGGTATGCCATTTTCGCGCGATAGCAAAGGAGCTGTCAATAAACGTTTTGCAGGTGGTGCAGCAAAAAAACGTTGTAATTTCGCCGCCGATAAAACAGGGCATATTTTGACGCATACCTGTTTGGATGATGCTTTAAAACATGGTGTTAAATTTTTGATGGACCATCATATGCTTGATCTTAGCATTGAAAATGGTCGTTGTGAAGGTGTAGTCCTTCGTAACATTCGTACGGGTGATATTGCTCCTGTTCGTGCCAAATCGGTCATTTTAGCAACGGGTGGTTATACCCGTGTTTTCTGGAATCGTACTTCTACGCCGTATATCGCTACGGGTGATGGCGCTGCTGCGGTACTTCGTGCAGGCTTAACTTTTAAAGATCCCGAAATGTTGCAATTTCATCCAACCGGTGTCTGCCATGGTGGCACGCTTATTACCGAAGCAGCACGGGGTGAAGGTGGTATTTTGCTCAACAATCTAGGGGAGCGTTTTATGAAACGTTATGTCCCCAATAAAATGGAACTAGCACCACGAGATATCGTTTCTCGCTCTATTGAAAATGAAATTCGTGAAGGGCGTGGTTTTGGTCATGATATGGAAGCCTATGTCCTTCTTGATGTAACGCAGTTAGGGCGCGAAAAAATCATGAGTGATTTACCTCAAATTCGCCACATTGGTTTATTGTTTGAGAATATGGATCTGATTGAAAAACCCATTGCGATTCGACCAACAGCACACTACTCTATGGGTGGCATTGATGTTACAAGCTTGGATACAATGGCAACAACCGCTCCAGGGCTTTTTGCAGCCGGTGAAGCGGCATGTGTCTCCATTCACGGTGCAAACCGATTGGGTGGTAACTCCTTGTGTGATGCAACTGTTACAGGAAAAATTGCAGGTATGAATGCAGCAGAGCATGCTGCTAAAACAGACTTTGGTGCAGGGAAACGTCTTACAGACTTAACACTGAAATGGACAAGTCATTTTAAAGAGATTACGGGGTCTGGTAAAGGCAATGTCAATGACATGTACGCCCTTCGTGAAGAGTTGGGTGCTGCAAATTGGTATAACATGGGTATTTTCCGTACAGAGGAGAAACTACTAGCCCTTGCGGACAAACATGCAGAATTTCAGGCACGCTACAATGCAATTCGTCTTCCAAATACGAACCCTGTTTTTAATACAGCCTATACAGAGTATGTCGAGCTGGGTAATTTATTGCTAGCCTCTCGTGCGGCACTTATGGGTGCTACGGCACGCAAGGAATCACGTGGTTCACACTTTCGTGAAGATTACTTAAAACGCGATGATGTGAATTTCCTAAAACACTCTATGGTGACTATGGATGAGAGTGGACAAATGCATCTAAGCTGGAAAGACGTCGTTGTGACTCAGTTTAAAGTGGAAGAGAGGAAATACTAATGAAATTTATCATTGAACGCTTTGATGGCAAAAAAAGCTATGAGCAAACCTATACACTAGAAAAAAAAGATATTGAAGCATTAACTTTACTCGGTACGTTGTTGTTTATTAAACAACATCTTGATCTCTCGCTCAATTTTACAGCATCATGTCGAATGGCAATTTGTGGTGCCTGTGCGGTGCGTGTCAACGGACACTCTTACCTTGCCTGTGATACCAAAATGACGGAGCTCTTTGAAGAATATAAAGATGCCGATACATATCGTGTTGCTCCACTAGCCAATTATACAGTGATCTCTGATCTTGCTGTGGATTGGGAGCCTGCCATTGAGAATCTACGCAAAATCAAGCCGGGGTTGGTTGCAAAAGATACCTTTTCTGAAAAAGAGGGATGTCGCCAAAGTCAAGAAGAGTACGATCGTATTGTCAAACAATGGGATTGTATTCTTTGTGGATGTTGTGCCTCTGAGTGTAATAAACTCACCGCAGATAAAAGCGACTACATGGAACCATTTGTCTTTACACAAGCGTGGCGTCTTGCGAATGATTCAAGAACGAAAGATCCAATGACCAATGTCAAACCAGCGGTGCTTAATGGCTTGTGGAACTGTGTACATTGTTATGAATGTTCTAACCGTTGCCCAAAACATATCAGTT
>DBTO01000282.1:15327-20560 GCA_002307095.1 Sulfurospirillum sp. UBA1314 | reverse complement strand
AAGAAATTAACATTATTTAAAGTCCTGAAGAAGGCGCGTAGAAAAAATCTAAATTATACACTTTGAGCCGATGGGACGAATAAGCGGAGCGTTTCGGGGCTCCCATCGTGTCTCAACCGTGTTGCAAGAGGATTTATTTCGAAGCTGCCTTCTTCATCAAAACGTTTACATGTAACGATAAGGAGTTACGATTATGAGCAGATATACTATCCCTGAAATGGTCTATGAAGACCTTGAAATTTTCAAAAAAAACCATGCCGAGTTTTTGGCTGGAACGCTTGATGAGCTGACCTTTAAAACGATGCGTGTCCCTTTTGGTGTGTATGAGCAACGCGCCGCCAACACTTTTATGGTGCGCATAAAACTTGCAGGTGGCATTTTAACCCCCAAACAACTTTTAACGCTGGCTGATTTGGCTGAAAAGTACGCGCACGAGGCGATTCACATTACCACCCGTGGTGGCGCACAGCTTCACTATGTCAAGATCGAAGACATCATCGACATTATCACAACCCTGCACAGCATTGATCTCAGTGGTCGTGGCGGTGGCGGTAACACGGTTCGTAACGTTATGGCAGACCCACTCGCAGGAACGGCAAAAGATGAAATTTTCGATGTTTCTCCGTACGCTCTTGCGATGACCTCTAAAATGTTAGAGCAAAAAGACTCATTTGCGCTTCCACGAAAGTTCAAAATCACGTTTAGTGGTTCAGAAGCAGACCGTGGTTATGCCACGATTCACGATGTTGGTTTTATCGCTAAAATTCAAGATGGTGTGAAAGGTTTTAAACTCTTCACCGCTGGTGGTATGGGTGCAAAATCTCGTTTAGGAACACTGTTGCGTGATTTCGTGCCAGATACTGAAGTCTTTTTGTACTCCCAAGCGATCAAACAAGTGTTTGATAAATACGGCAACCGCAAAAACAAACATGCCGCGCGTCTTCGCTTTTTGTTTGAAGACTTAGGACTTGAAGAATTTAACAAACTTCTTGCTGTAGAGCTTAAAGCGGTCAAAGACAAAGGTGACTGGGAGATGCCCATCACTGAAATTGAGCGCACGGTTGGTGATACTACGCATGAGCCATTTACGGTTCCTGAGAACATTAAAAAATGGTGGAATCGCTACGTTTACGCCCAAAAACAAGAGGGGCTTTACGGCTGTAAAGTGCCTGTGCATTTAGGCGACATTCACTTTGAAAATGCACGCGCTCTTGCCAATGCCCTGCTTCCTTTTGGTGAAGATGTGCTTCGTTTTACAGGCGATCAAAACCTCTACATCCGTAACCTCACCGCACCTCAAATGGCAAGTTTGCACGACATCTTGCAAAAATTTTCTGTGGAAGTTTCTAAACCAACGCTTTTTGGCGATATGGTCGCATGTACAGGCGCAGCAACGTGTCAGCTCGGCATCGCTCGTCCTCGTGGTGCGGTGGATGCGATTCAAAAACGTCTCAATAAACTGATCGATGAGCGTGACTATGACGCGCTTCAAGGATTTAAGATTCATTTATCGGGTTGTCCGAACAGTTGTGGTAAACACCTTATCGGCGATCTTGGATTTTTCGGAAAAGTGCAACGCAATGAGGGCTACTCCTACCCAGCTTACAACGTCGTAGCAGGCTCTCGCACGTCAGGAGAAGGCAGTGTGTACGCCCAAAAAGCAGGCGATGTTGCAGCCTTTCATGTGCCTGCTTTTGTGGAAGAAGTTTTGGATACGTGGCTTTTACATGTAAAGGCATACGAGAGTTTTGCAGACTGGATCGACGATGGCGGACTTGCCATCATCACCGAAATTAGCAAAAAATACGTCGATGTTCCTTCCTTTAAAGAGGATAAAAACCCTTACTTTGACTACGATGCAGTGGAACTTTTCTCTTTAAAAGGTCGAGGAACAGGTGAATGTAGTGCAGGTATGTACGACCTTATCGAAGCCGATAAAAAAGCCCTAAAAGAAGCGCTTGAGAAAGAGGAAAAAGACTATGAGTTGATTCGTCTCTTGGCGGCACGTATGCTTTTAGTCACACGCGGTGAAGATGCACGCGATAAAGCAGGCGTTCTCAAAGCTTTCAAACAACACTTTATCGACACTACGCTTCTCAATGCCTACTTTGGTACGATGCTAGAGGGTGATGCCGATGAAAAATCCATCGAGCTTGCCGAAGAAGTCATTAAGCTGTACGACACGATGGACAATACCTTGAAATTTGCGAAAGAAAAAGAGTTAGCAACAGCACAACCCGTCGCATCCGCCCATTTTAAAGACCTCAGCGGTGTAGCGTGTCCGATGAACTTTGTCAAAACGAAGATGGAACTCTCCAAAATCGGAAGCGGTGAAGTCTTAGAGATTTTACTCGACGATGGCGCGCCGATTGATAACGTACCAAAATCCGTTGCAGGAGAAGGACACAAAGTTGAAAGTACCACCAAAGAAGGTAACGGCTGGCGTGTAAGGATCGTGAAAAAATGAACACCTTAGGCATCGCACTCACGCCGAAACGCACGCTTTTAATCGGGGCGGGCAAAGTCGCCGCACAAAAAGCGCGCGTACTGGACAGTCTTGATTTTGCGTACGAAATCGTCGCAGAATCAAGGCTCGATGCCTATTTTGATTCCAAAATCTTTACATGTAAAGCGTTTGAAGATGCTGATGCTGATGGATTTGAAGTGATTATTGACGCGACAGGCAATGAAAACGTGACCAAGCATTTGGTTGCCCTAAAACCTCAACTTCATTTCTGGCTCAACGTCGTGGACGTTCCTGAACTCTGCGATTTTTACTTTAGCGCACTTACGCGTCGCGGTGACATTCAAGTCGCCGTCAGCAGTGGTGGCAGTTCACCTACCTTGGCACAAGTCATTCGCGACAAGATCGAGAAAATTTTACCGCATGATTTGACCTCTTTAATTGAGCGTCTGAAAAATGAGCGTCAAAAACCAGACCGCGACTTGGAAAAACTTCGAGGCATTGCCAAAGAGGGTGTAGGAAAAGTCTTTCTCATCGGCTGTGGTACAGGCTACGTGGGCAACCTCACGTTAGATGCGCTAAACGCATTTGAACTGCTCGATGTTGCGTTGGTAGATGCACTGGTTTCAGAAGAAATTCGCGCCTTAATTCCGCTTACATGTAAAGTGGTGGACGTGAGCAAAAAGAAGGGGTTTCACTCCAAAACGCAAGATGAAATCAACGCGCTCTTACTCGAATACGCCAAACAAGGGTTAGTCGTCGGACGGCTCAAAGGCGGTGACCCACTTCTGTTTGGTCGCTTGGGTGAAGAGAAACAGGTCTTGGCTCAACATGGCATCGCGTTTGAGGTCATCAACGGAGTCAGTTCTGCGTTTCGCTCGTGTACGGTTTCAGGCATTGTGCCAACGATTCGTGACATCTCCAAAGGGGTGACCATCGTCTCGGCGCATCTAAGAGAGACTCTTTTCAACGATGATTGGGTGAGCATTTTAAAACAACCGTTACATACGGTCATTGTTTTGATGGCACACAGTTTTGCGAAAAAGATCGAAGATGCCATCGCCAAGCAGAACATCGACCCCAACTTGCCTGCCGCATTTGTCTCGAAGATCGACCTGCCAGATCAAGTCACCATAGTGGGAACTGTGGGAAAATTAGATAAAATGGCAACATTATGCGCCACACCAGCGGTCTTAATCATCGGTGAGTGTGTCGCAAAAGAGAACATTTTACCCGCTGAGAACAGCGGCAAAATTATTTACATGTAAAGGCTCATCAGCTGTCTAAGAAAAGCACCAACGGTGCGCGGGCTCGCTGCCGAAGCGAACTCAGCGTTAGCGAAGAGTTCGAAGCTTTGCTTTGAGCGCGTGTCAAAACGTAGGGTTTTTTCGATAGCTGATTTACATTCAAAAGAAGGATATTTTATGGGATTTACGACCAAAGCATTGCATGCCAAACCTGCACACAAAGACCAATATGGCGCAATGCGCTTCCCCATCTACCAATGTTCAGCGTTTGAGTTTGAAAAATCAGAAGACCTTGAAGCTGTTTTCAAAGGTCAAAAAATGGGGCATGTCTACACACGCTCTTCCAACCCGTCCATCGAGGAGTTTGAGCTCAAAGTTAAAGCGATCAGCGGTGCGTTTGGCGTCATTGCAACCGCAACAGGGATGGCGGCGATTGCGAACGCGCTTTTTGCACTGGTCAAAAGTGGCGATAACATCATCACTACCCAGTACCTTTTTGGCAATACACTCTCGCTTTTCCAAACACTTTTCAGTGATTTTGGCGTGGAAGTGCGTTATGTGGATTTGAGCGATGTTGAGGCGATTCGTGCGAATATTGACGCTAAAACACGTCTGCTTTTCTGTGAGAGCGTGAGCAACCCTCAACTGATCGTGCCTGATTTTAGCGCGATAAAAGCGGTCTTAAAAGAGCATCATGTGCCTTTAGTTGCCGATACAACGGCGACCCCTTGGAATATTTTTGACGCCAAACAACACGGTGTCGACATTGAGATCATCTCTGCGACCAAATACATCAGTGGTGGCGGGCATGTTTTGGGCGGTTTGATCGTCGATAACGGTACGTTTAACTGGAAAAACCACGCAACGCTGGAGCCTTTTTTCAAAAAATTTAGCCCGTTTGCTTTCATGGCACGCCTTCGCAAAGAGACCTTCCGCAATTTAGGCTCTTCTTTGACGGCGCAAAGTGCCTACTTGCTCTCCTTGGGACTTGAAACGCTAGACTTAAGAGTGCAGAGAAGCTGTCAAAATGCCCTAGCTGTGGCAAAACATCTGCAAAGCAAGGCTGAGATTATCAGCGTGGAGTATCCGCTTTTGGAAAACTCAGACTATTTTGCCAACGCATCCAAACAGTTTAGCGGCGGTGGCGGCATTGTCAGCTTTAGCTTTAGCGATAAAGAGGCAACGTATGCCTTTTTGAACCGTTTGAACATCATCAAACGAGGCACGAACGTCCAAGACAATAAATCGTTGGCGATTGCAACGTACCATACGATTTACGCCGAATATTCTGATGAGCAAAAGGCGGCTTACGGGCTTACGGAGGGGATGATTCGCCTCTCTGTGGGCATTGAGGATTTGGAAGATTTACTCGCAGACATCGACCAAGCGTTAGCCCAATAAGTCTTTTTGAGTGGATTTAACCCTTTACATGTAAAGCGTAAATTCACTCAAAAGCGGTCGTTTTAAAGTAAAAAAAGTAAACATGGTGTAGAATTTCATCGCGCTGGTGTAGCTCAGTTGG
>DBTO01000282.1:0-14993 GCA_002307095.1 Sulfurospirillum sp. UBA1314 | reverse complement strand
GCCTCTCACGAAATTCCCCATGTTTCTAACCCAATGCTTAACTTTTCATCTTTACATGTAACGAAAAGTTAAAAGTTTAGCCCTGACCCTCTGTGCCCTATTTTGGGCTAACACGAAACGTAAAGACTTTTACTCTTTAGACGTCGAATCCTAAATAAAAGAGAATACATCTATGAAAATTGCACTCCTTATGAGTGGCGGAATAGATTCTAGCTACTCCGCTTATTTGCTCAAAAACCAAGGTCATGAAGTCATTGGCATCTATCTTAAACTTCATGACGATGAGAAAAAACATGCGATCAATATCGCCAATATCGAAAAAGTCAGCCATCATTTGGGCATTGAGGCCCATATTATCGATGCCAAAGTGCTTTTTAAAGAGCATGTCTATGACTACTTTGTAAGATCCTACGAACAAGGCAAAACCCCCAATCCCTGTGCTTTTTGCAATCCAAAAATGAAATTTGGATTTGCCTTTGAAAAAGCGATGGAGATGGGATGCGAGAAAATTGCAACAGGGCATTATGCACGCGTTGAAAACGGGCATATCCAAGAAGCATTTGATATGTCAAAAGACCAAAGTTATTTTCTGTTTGGACTGAAAAAAGAGGTGGTCGAGAAGATCATTTTCCCACTGGGCGGCATGCTGAAAAATGATATCAAACCTATTGCCCTCAAAGAGTTACCATGGCTTGGCACGCTTGAGAGCTACAAAGAGTCCCAAGAGATCTGCTTTGTGACCGACACCTACATTGAGGTTTTGAAAAAACATATCAACGTCGATCAAAAAGGCGTTATTAAAGATGTCGAAGGCAACGTCATTGGCGAACACAAAGGCTACATGCACTACACGATTGGCAAACGCAAAGGGTTGACGATTAACGGAGCACATGACCCTCACTTTGTCGTGAACATCGACGCGAAGACCAATACCGTGATCGCAGGAACCAAAGAAGACCTCATTCAAACCAAAGTCATCGCCGAGAATTTTTCCCTAGGTGAAGATTTTAAAGAGGGTGAATACGGTGTCAAAGTGCGCTACCGAAGTGCGAAAACCAAAGCGCATGTGAGCGTTGTGGATGGCAAGATCATCGCGCAGCTTCACGAAGGTGTTTACGGACTCGCAAGCGGTCAAGCGCTCGTTGTCTATCAAGATGACCTTGTCATTGGTGGCGGCTGGATCGAAGCGTAAACGTGCATAAGAGCTATTTTGAAATGGCTCTTATGCTTTACATGTAAGAATATTTTCAACCTCTTTGACCGCGTAAACCACGTAAAGATCACACTTACAGGCTTTACAATTTTCTGCTTGAAATTTCTCACCTGCATCAGGAGAGCTTAGTGAAAAGCCCAAAAGTGAAGCGCACTCACAGCTTCCAAACGCTTTTTCAAAATGCGTTTTAAATAACTGCACATTATGGTAAAGCGGATCTTTAGGTGCGCTTGCATTTGTTCGTCCTTGCAAGAGTGAAAGTGCCATAACACCGCCACTAAAGGCACCGCACAGTCCCCCTTCACTGCGCGACATACCACTTCCAAATCCTGAGGCAATGGCAGGAATCAGTGGCGAATCAATGCCATGTTTTTCTGCGATCGTCTTCAACACCGCTTCGCTACACACATACCCATTTGAAAAATATTCCAATACTTTTTGTTCAACTGTTTCACTCATTTTAACTCCTTAGGCAACGATGACTTGATCTTTTCCAGCTTTTTTGGCTTCGTACAGGGCAATATCTACTTTATGTACCAACCCGTCTTGGCTCTCCAAACTGGTGAGTTCTCCTACTCCTATGCTGACGGTTAGTTTCTTTTGCAATATGTCTTGCAACAGTGCGTCTTCCCTGATGGCATAGCAAATTTTTTGTGCAATTTCCATCGCTTTTTGGGACGTAACATCGACCAGTAAAAGGGCAAACTCTTCGCCACCCCAACGAGCGATGATGTCTGAAGCGCGAAGCTCGGTACGTAAAATCTCAGCAACCCGCATCAGTGTATCATCGCCCACAAGATGCCCAAACGTGTCATTGACCTCTTTAAAATCATCAATATCAATGAGCAAAAGAGTGAGCCTGTTAACCCCTTTTCGGTACTGCTTGTAAAGTTTTTCAAACTGTTCGTTAAACTTTCTACGGTTCGCCAGTCCTGTGAGGGCATCTTCACTCGCCAGTTGAACCAGCTGTTGTTGGTAAATATTGATCGTGTAGATGATGATGAGCGTGACCAAAAGCGTGACCAAAAGCGAGATGGTGAGGTTGACGTAGAAGGTCTTTTTGAGTTCGCCTATGTACTCATTTTTGTTGATCTCGACAAAAAGATGCAGTTTGAGTTTTTCGATGTATTTGGTGTTGAGTAGGTATTCGCCCTCTTTACCTTTGTACTCAAACTGGCTCTGTTCGCCTTTAAAAACACTCTCTTTGACTTCTTTAAGACCTTCGATATTACCGATGTTTCCACGCTTATTGAGTCCTTTCGAAAAGAGTGTTATTTCACCGTTTTCTGAGACAAAATAGACATCGTATTTGTACTTGGTTTTAAAGGAGTTGAGCATCTCTTCGATATTCATGATCTTCACGCCCACACCCGTAACACCGATCATCTCATTTTTGTAATCCATCACTTTGTAGTTGATAAACATAATAAGCGAATCGCTAAGATTGGCATTGTAATCCAGATTGATCTCGTAAGGTTCGGCTTGATTTTTAAAGCGAAAATACCACGCATCCGCACTATTCTCTTTGTTGACCACATCGATGAGACCGCGTGCATGGTAGTAGTTTTTGGTTTTGTCCGAGACCAAGAAGGTGGTAAAGATGTCGTACTTTTGCTGAATTTCGGTGAGATAACGCACGATCCCGTTCATGTCGGTTTCGCCCTCCATCAGCCAATCGCGTAAAAAAGTGTCATGCGACATCAACGACGAAACCAAAAGTGGCTCGATCATGCGTTGTTGAATCTCGGTGTAAATATTGTCCACTGAAAGTGGCAACGACGTGTTTTGCAACTGCGCTTGCGTATCACGCACATTTTTCAGGTAGTTAATGATCGAACCCGTGATAGAGACGCCTAAAAGCAGCCCTGCTATGATGAGTACAACTTTGGTTTTTAATCGCATCGCCGCTCCTTATGGTGTGCGATTATAACACAAAAGAGGCTACTTTATGAGCCTAATAATGTCACGATTTCATCGACTCCCAGAAGTTTCCCACTGCTCACAACTGTGCCATCGACCACCAAAGCAGGCGTTGATGTGACGCCGTATTCCATAATTTTCAGGATGTCTTCGACTTTTTCAACCTGCGCAAATATCCCTTTTTTCGCCACCGCCTCTTTTACATGTAAGGTTAATGCTTGGCATTTTGAACAGCCGGTTCCTAGTACCTCTATTTTCATTTTGACTCCTTATAAAATCGCGTTAAACAGATATCCGATCCCCATAATACCGAGTGCCACAATGCCAAAAAACGTCGCAATCAGCTTTACATGTAAGATGCGCTTTAGGATCATCGCTTCGGGCAAACTAAGAGCCGTAATTGCCATCATAAAGCTCAAAGCCGTACCCAAAAGCATCCCTTTACTGGTTAAAACTTCGATCAAAGGCATCACCCCTGCGGCATTGGAGTACATCGGAACGCCCAAAATGACAGCTAAAGGCACACTATACCACGCATCACTTCCTGCGTATTTCACGATAAATTCAGTCGGAATATACCCATGAATAAACGCCCCAATGCCCACACCGATCATCACATAAAGATAAATCTTTTGTAGAATATCCATCGTATATGCCCACGACTCTTTGAGCCTTTTTTGCAGACTTAGCGCAATTTCCACATCTGCCAAATCGCCACTCATCGGCACAACAGGAATCAGCACGTATTTTTCCATGCCAAGCTTACCCACGATAAACCCACCAACGATGGCAACAAGCAGCCCAAATCCAATGTAAAGTGCCGTAATTTTCCAACCAAAAAGCCCAAACAGAAGTGCTATCGCCACTTCGTTGTTCATAGGACTGGAGATCAAAAAGCTAAACGTAATGCCAAGTGGAATGCGTGCTTGCATAAACCCTAAAAAAAGCGGAATCGCCGAACAGCTACAAAACGGGGTAATAATGCCAAAAAGTGCGGCTAAAATATTGCCCGTAAATTCACTTTTACCTTGCAAATAGACCCTGACTTTTTCGGTGTTAAAATAGGTTCTTAAAAAACTGACCGCAAAAATGATCAACACTAAAAGTATGTAAATTTTCACCGTATCGAAGATAAAAAAGTGCAACGCCTGGGCTTTTTGCGTACTTGCATCCAATCCTAAAAGCCTGAACACCAGAGCATCAACGATTGTTTCCCACCAGTCAAACATTGCCTAATTCTTTTTGAATAATGGGCAAAAGTTCCATCTCAATTGCTTTACATGTAAGAATAAACGCCCCATAATCTTTCCCATCAGGATCGGAAAATCCGACATGAATCTTAGGAATAGGCTTAGGAAACATCGGGCAGGTTTCATGGGCATGATCGCACACGGTCACGACCAGATCGAAGTTTGCATGTAAAACCTCGTCCAGCGTTTTGGAATGGTATGTATCCTTCCAAATGCCTTCCTCTTCTAAAACTTGCTTTGCATAAGCGTTCACTTTACCGCTCGCTCGAACTCCAGCACTTTGCGCCTCGATGCCCTCTAATTTAGCATTGACCAACGCTTCGGCGATGATGCTTCGACAACTGTTTCCCGTACATAAAATCAGAACTTTTTTCATCTTAAAACCTTTACATGTAAATCATTGAAAGAATGGTAGCATAAAGTTATCTTTATATCAAGATATATTGATGTATATAGCACAAAGAGATCCCTTAAAAGCAATAAGGCTTCTCTCTTATACGCCTAAAAGGGAGCTGTAACGTCTCTCTTCCATCGCACGTCCAGCACCTAAAATGATGTTTTGCAGAGGATTTTCCACAGGGTTTACCCGTATCTCTAATTTTTCACTGAGGTAGCGATCAAGTCCTTGAAGCATGGAAGAACCCCCCGTGAGTAAAATGCCTTGATCGTAGATATCTTGTGCAAAAGAGGGTGGCAGTTCGGAAAGCATGCTGTGGGTCAGTGAGACAATTTTATCGACCATCGGTAAAATGGCTTGACGCACATCGATGGAACTTACGACAAAACGTTCAGGAAGTCTGGAGACAAGATTTTTGACATTGATTTGCATCGTGATAGCTTCATTTATCAACGGATTTCCCAACTCTTTTTTCAAACGTTCCGCATCGTTGTGAGAGACAAGCACGCGATGATGCGCTTTAAAATACTCGATAATCGCCTCATCAAGGTCATTCCCCGCAAGGCGAAGCGACTTGCTCATCACAATGCCATTGCACGAAAGCAGCGATATATCGCTCACGCCTGCTCCTACATCAAGCACCAAAACGCCTTGCGCTTTCTCAATCGCGAGCATCGAACCAAGCGCGGCAGAAAAAGGGTCTTTAATGAGCATCACTTCACGCGCACCACCATCTTTACACGCTTCCATCACCGCACTGCGCTCCATGGAATTGAGATCACTTGGAACACTCACGACAATGGTTGGTTTGAAAAATCGACGCTGAGCAATGCGTGAAATCACCTCTTTGATATAGGCTTTCGCCACCGTCAAATTGGCAATCGCCCCTCTGGAAAGTGGGTGCATCACTTCAATGTATTTGGGGTTTTTGCCCCACATGCGCCTTGAAGAAGCACCGCCATCAAAAAAGGAGTTTCGGTTATTATCAAAGGCAATGGAAGTGGGTTCATCTAAAATGATCCCGTGACTGGGTTGATACACCAGTGTATTATTGGTGCCAAGATCAATGGCAAAAGCATTGGAAGAGCGGAGTATCGAAAACATTATGCCTCTTTGTGAACCACAGATTTTTTAGCTTTTTTCTTGCGACTGTAGATATTGATCGACTCAACCGCAAGGGAGAATGCCATCGCAAAGTAGACATACGCTTTTGAGATATGAAAGTCTAACCCTTCGGCAATCAACGTCACACCCACCAAGATCAAAAACGAGAGCGCTAAGATTTTAATGGTCGGATTGTCATCGATAAAATTGGAGATGCCTTTTGAAGCAAACATCATCACTCCTACTGCAATCACCACTGCAGCGATCATAATGAGAATGTTATTTGCCATACCCACAGCGGTGATGACAGAATCAAGTGAGAAAACAATGTCTAAAATCGCGATCTGAATCAACGTGTTTAAAAATCCGCGAGAGCCTTTTTTAAGCTCTTTCTCCTCTTCCCCAACCTCTTCAATATCTTGATGAATTTCATTGGTCGACTTAAACAGAAGGAAAAGTCCTCCCACAATTAAGATCAAATCCCGTCCCGAAATCTCTTGCGCTAAAATGGTAAAAAGCGGTGTGGTCAGTTTCATAATCCAAAACAGTGATAGCAACAGCAAAATTCGCGTAATCATCGCAAGACCGAGTCCAAAAATACGACCTTTGTCTCTTTGATGTGCCGGCAAACGTCCCACTAAAATCGCAATAAAAATGATATTGTCAATGCCAAGTATAATTTCCAGCGCCGTCAAGGTCAATAATGCCATCAGCGCTTCAAGGGTAAACAACGATTCTAACATCTTGATTTTTTCCTGTATCTTTTTGATTTTATTGTACCTACATTTGGGTATAACTCTTCTTAGTACATCCTCTTGTTAAGTTAGCTGCGTTATAATTTGGGTATGTCAATTAAGGAGTTTTTAGATGATTTTTGGAAAGATAGATTATATCAATCTACTTCCGTTTCATGTTTTCTTGAAAAAATCTTCACTACCCAACGCTTTTAAACGCTCATGTGAACATCAAAAATCCGTTCCCTCCGCCATTAATCGCAAATTTAGAAAACGTGTTGTGGATGCTGCTTTTATCTCAAGCATTGAAAGCAAGCGAACAGGGATTAAACGCCTCAATATCGGCATTGTGGCGCAAAAAAATGTTAAAAGTGTCATCATCAAAGAAGGTGCTACCAAAAGTGATCCCGCTTCCGCGACATCAAACAAACTGGCGCGTGTCCTTGGGTTAAAAGGCGAAGTGTTCATAGGCGATCGCGCACTGAAGCTCTATTTGGAATCGCCCAAAACTTACATCGATCTCGCGCAAACGTGGCATGAGAAGTACCATTTGCCGTTTGTTTTTGCCCGTTTTTGTGTCAATGCCCGCCAAAGTTTTTACAAACGACTCTCCGATCAATTTGTGCAACACCCGATTAAAATCCCAAATTACATTCTCTCCAAGTACGCCAAAGAGCGTGGTATATCAGCAAAAAATATTAAAGAATATCTCAAACTGATTAGCTATACTATTGGGAAGAAAGAACAAAAAGCCCTCTTCATGTTTTTGAAAAAAGCCCAACGCCTCCCAAAATCTTACATGTAAAACCTTCAAAGGAGCTACCAGATGTCTGTCAAAAGTGATATCGAGAAAGTTCTTAAGTCCACGATCGAAAGTACCCCTGGACAAACAGAGTTCTACCAAGCGGTTGAAGAGGTTTTAATCTCTCTTGAACCGCTTTTGCGTGCTGAGCCCAAATACGACCAGTACAACATCTTAGAGCGTATCGTCATTCCTGAGCGCCAAATTCTCTTTCGCGTTGTCTGGATAGATGACCTAGGGAAAATTCAAACCAACATCGGCTACCGCGTGCAGTTTAACTCCGCCATTGGACCTTATAAAGGCGGTCTTCGCTTTCACCCAAGTGTCAACCTTGGGATTATCAAGTTTTTAGGGTTTGAACAGATTTTTAAAAACTCGCTTACAGGACTTGCGATTGGCGGTGCTAAAGGTGGAAGCAATTTTGATCCCAAAGGCAAAAGTGAAGGTGAAATCATGCGCTTTTGCCAATCGTTTATGGTGGAACTCTCCAAACATATCGGTGAAACCAGAGACATTCCTGCAGGTGACATTGGTGTGGGAGGGCGCGAAATTGGGTACATGTTTGGTGAATACAAACGTCTTACAAGTCGTTTTGAAGGTGTGCTAACCGGTAAAGGCATCAACTGGGGTGGCTCACTTGCACGCACAGAAGCAACGGGGTATGGCTCGGTTTATTTTGCAGAAAACATGCTCAATAAAATCGGCGACACGCTCAAAGGTAAAATCTGCACCGTCTCGGGAGCTGGCAATGTAGCACTCTATACGATTCAAAAACTCTACGATATGGGTGCGATTCCGGTTACATGTAGCGATTCCAAAGGGATGATCTACGATCGAAATGGCATTGATTTCAACACGCTCAAAGCCGTTAAAGAGTTTGCGCGTAAAGATCTCAGCGAATACCTTAACTTCCACCCAGAATCCATTTACGTTCCCGTAAGTCACTACCCTGAAGGCACCAACGCGGTTTGGAGCATCCCTTGTTTTGCCGCATTTCCCAGTGCCACACAAAATGAACTCAACCTGACCGACATTCAAATTCTCTATAAAAATGGCTGTCGTCTGGTCAATGAGGGGGCGAATATGCCAAGCACACCGGGCGCGATTAGCTTTATGTTGGCGCATAAAATGCTTTACGGCCCTGCTAAAGCGGCGAATGCAGGAGGCGTTGCCACCAGTCAGCTTGAAATGAGTCAAAACGCCAGTATGCAAAAATGGAGTTTTGCCGAAGTCGATAATAAACTAAGAGGCATCATAAAATCCATTTTTGATCTTTCATATACCACGTCTAAAGATTTTGGGGATGAAGGAAATTTGATGCTAGGAGCCAATATTGCAGGTTTTCGAAAAGTGGCAGACTCCATGATTGACCAAGGAGCGGTGTAGTAAAACGGGCAAAGCCCGTTTTACATGTAAAGAGTTAAGAACTGTTTTTTAAACACCCAATGTATTGAAAACTCTATCCCCTGCGTCGCCAAGACCGGGGACAATGTAGCCATTTTCATTTAAGCCATCATCAATGCAGGTTGTAAAAACAGGCACATCTGGGTGTACCTCACAAAAACGTTTGAGCCCTTCAGGTGCTGAGACCAACGCTAAAAAGCGGATATCTTTCACCCCTTTGGACTTCAAGAAATTGACCGCATCGATCGCTGTTCCCCCTGTGGCAAACATCGGATCGATAATAATCGCAATGCGCTCTTTATGATCAGAAGGAAGCTTCGCATAGTAAAACTCTGCTTCAAGTGTTTTTTCGTTGCGTTGAAAGCCTAAAAAGCCCACACTCGCATCGGGGATTAACTTAAAAATACCATCTAACATACCCAGTGCCGCTCTTAGAATCGGGCAGATCATGATCTTTGCATCCAATTTTTTTGTATGCGCTAAGGCAACAGGCGTTTGGACGGTAATATCGCGAAGCGGTAAATCACGTGTCGCTTCAAATAACATCAGATGGGATATCTCATCCACTAAAAGACGAAACTGAAACGGATCCGTTTTTTCATCTCTCAAAATGGAGAGCTTGTGCTCGATGAGAGGATGGCTGATGACATGAACGTTTTGCACTTATTTTTGCTCCGCATCAATGATTGCTTGAAGTTTTGCACGATACGCTTTGATATCAAAATCTTTCACGCGCGCAACACCATCTTTGATCGCTGCTTCGGCAACCGCAGCGGAAATCCAGACAAACACTCTTCGATCAAACGGTTTTGGAATGATGTAGTTGATACCAAATTTAAGCTCTTCCCCATTGTACGCTGCTTTGACATAATCAGGAACCTCTTCTTTGGCGAGTTTTGCCATTGCAACCGCTGCTGCCATTTTCATACCTTCAGTGACTTTCGTTGCTTTCACATCAAGGGCACCTCTAAAGATGAAAGGGAAGCCTAAAACATTGTTAACTTGGTTTGGATAATCGCTTCTGCCTGTTCCCATCATCACGTCATCTCTGATTGAGTGAACCTCTTCGGGTAAAATTTCAGGCGTTGGGTTCGCAAGAGCGAAAATGATTGGGTATGGATTCATCGATTTGACCATCTCTTTACTGACAACACCCGGAGCGGAAAGACCTAGGAACATATCTGCACCCTTCATCGCGTCTTCTAATGTACGATCGCTTGTCTCAAGTGCAAACTCTGCTTTGTAGCTATTAAGATCGGTACGTCCTGAGTGAATCACCCCTTTTGTGTCAATCATAACGATTTGTTTGGCACCCAAAAGTTTGTACATTTTCGCACATGCGATACCAGCGGCACCTGCACCAGAGACGACAATTTTCATCTCTTCGATTTTTTTACCACTGATTTCAAGAGCGTTGATAAGACCTGCAGAGGTAATCATCGCCGTTCCATGTTGGTCGTCGTGCATAACAGGAATATTCACAGCCTCTTGAAGTTTGCGTTCAATCTCAAAACATTTTGGCGCTTTGATATCTTCAAGATTGATACCACCAAAGGTTGGTGCCAACGCTTTACAGATCGCTACGATTTTATCAGCATCGTGTTCATCAAGTTCAATGTCAAACGCATCGACATCGGCGAATTTTTTGAAAAGAACGGATTTACCTTCCATAACGGGTTTTCCAGCAATGGCACCAATGTCGCCAAGTCCGAGGACGGCGGTTCCATCGGTAATGACGGCAACAAGATTGCCTTTATTGGTGTATTCATACGCGAGTTCGTTATCTTTTTCAATCTCTAAACATGGATGGGCAACACCAGGTGTATAGGCCATAGAAAGGTCTCTTGCGGTGTCGCAACGTGTTTTGACGTTAATCGCAATCTTCCCACCAATATGATACGCTAAAGACTCTTCTTTCGTTACTTTTCCCTTATTACTCACCAGTACTCCTTTTATATAAAATTAATGTTTCGATTCTTTGAACAACGTCTGCATATCCGATAATCTCTAATACTTCAAAAATAGAAGGGCTTACCGAATTTCCTACCATGGCAATACGAATCGCTTGTGCCAAATCTTTAAGCTTCAAACCACGCTCTTCTAAAAATACTTTGGTAAATGTTTCAAATTCACTCGCAAGAAGAAGCGATTTTTCACCTTTTAACACAGCCAAATACTGTTCTAAAATAGCGATACCATCGTGTGTTAAGAACTTTTCAACCGCTTTTTCATCGTAACACGTTGGTGCCTCTAAAATCTGCTTGATCATGTCCGCAAACTCAACCAAGGTCTTTGCACGATCACGAAGTGCGTCAATCAGTAACGCTTTTTTTACATGTAACGCAATATCAACATCGAAAAAGCGCAATTCATCAATCAAACGCTCATAACTGGCTTGTTTAATGTAATGCGCATTGAGCCAAACGAGTTTTTCTTGATTGTACGCAGACGCTGATTTATTGATATTGGAAGGATCAAAGAGTTCTTGCATCTGCTCAAAGGAGAAAATCTCTTGATCGCCATGACTCCAACCCAAACGAATCAGAAAGTTAAGCAGTGCTTCTGGTAAGTAACCTTCACGTTTATACTCCATCACATCTACCGCACCATCGCGCTTGGAGAGCTTTTTACCTTGAGGATTCAAGATCATCGGAACATGGTAAAACTTAGGAATGTCAAAACCAAGCGCTTCGTATAAAATGATCTGTTTTGGCGTATTAGAGAGGTGATCATCGCCACGGATGACTTCATTAACACCCATAAGCGCATCGTCAATCACAACAACAAAGTTATACGTTGGCGTGCCATCACTGCGCGCAATAATAAAATCATCGAGCATATCACTCGCATTAAAGGTCACTTCACCTTTGACACCATCCACAAAAGAGACGACACCACTCGTTGGCGCTTTGATGCGAATGACAGGCTCAACACCTTCGGGAGGTGTCCCTGTAAAATCACGGTATCTACCATCGTATTTTGGGCGTTCTTTGCGTGCTGATTGTGCCTCACGAAGGGCATCAAGCTCTTCCTTGCTCATATAACATTTGTAGGCTTTCCCTGCATCTAAAAGTTTTTGAACGTAACTTTTGTAGAGATCAAAACGCTCAGATTGATAAACAATCTCGCCTTCATGCGCCAATCCAACCCATTTAAACGCTTCAACAATCGCATCTGCGGCTTCTTTGGAGTTTCGTGCAAGGTCTGTATCTTCAATCCGAAATAAAAATTTTCCACTGTTTCTTTTTGCCCAAAGATAACTGTAAAGAGCGGTTCTAAGCCCTCCGATATGCAGATATCCCGTAGGACTGGGGGCAAAACGTGTCACAACCATGACTGTACCTTCACTGTAATTTGATGAGTTATGTATAAATTATGTATCATTTTGTTACGCGGTAACTAAAAATTCTACGGGAGCGAGAGGAAAAACATTTTTTTAATTTTTTTTGCCTAAAAAAATGTTATCATTCGTAGCTCTAATTTCTTAATACAATGACGATTATATAGCTATTTTTCTTAAAACAAAGGATTATTGATGAAGATAAAACTAAAGGTGTTAACTTTTGTAACTTTGAGTGCTACCCTTCTTTTTTCACCTGCAAATGCTGGTACGATTGATGGCGTTGCTGTCATTATTAACAAAGAACCCATTACACTTTACGATGTTTTCAAGTACTCACAACGCTTTAACATCTCTAAAAAAGAGTCTTTGGATATTTTGGTAAGACAAAAACTCGAAGAGTCTGAAATTAAAAAACAAGGTATCACGGTTGATGGTTTTGAAGTAGATCAATACATTGAAAATTTAGCGATTAGTAACAAAATGAGCCAATATGACTTTTTAACTATGATTCGCTCCAAAAACATTGATGTCTCTGAGTATAAAGAAGATCTTAAAAAGAAATTACAACGCGATAAACTTTACAAAAAAATCGTTAACACTAAAATGCAACAGATGAGCGATGGCGAACTTCAAGCCTATTACAATGAAAACCTCAATGAGTTTTCACAAGCAGGCTCGTTTGATGTCACGATTTATACCAGCGCAAACCAACAAAGTCTTGCAACCATGCAAAACAATCCTATGAGTGCGGCGAGTGACGTCGAACTTAAAGAGGGAAAACTGGAAGCTAGCAAAACCGATCCAAAACTGACTGCATTGCTTAACAAAACAGCCATTGGTAAATTTTCATCTATCGTAAAATCCGATGCAAACAACTACGCGATGTTTTTTGTGAAAGACAAACAGAATGTTCAAAGTGTCGCATTTGCGGATGCAAAAAATTACATCTACTCAAAATTGAGTGAAGGCAAAGAACAAAAAGCGATTGAAGAGTTTTTTGAAAAACTCAAATCTTCTGCCAATATTCAAGTTTTAAGAGCACCCTAATCTTTACATGTAAACGAAAAAAGGGGCTTGCTTCATGATGAAGCAAGCCCCTTTTTTTATGCCTAAAATACGTATTATTTAATAGTGTGAAAGATAATTTGTATCAAACTTATTGTCGATAAAATCTTTGTTATCCATCATATTTAAGTGAAAATCTCTAACGGTTTTAATCCCTTCGATTTGCAATTCACTGAGAGCCTGTTTCATTTTAGCAATAGCGCGTGTACGGTTTTCACCCCAAACAACAAGCTTTCCAATCATCGAGTCATAATTAGGTGGCACAATATAGCCTTGATACGCATGTGAATCCATACGCACATTGCGACCTCCTGGAATAATGTACTTTGTAATCTTTCCTGGGCTTGGAATGAATTTAACAGGATCTTCCGCCGTAATACGACATTCAATGGAGTGTCCACGAAAGGTAAGTGCGCTTTGGTCAAAGAGTTTTTCACCCTCCGCTACACGAATCATCCATTCAATGATATCAATACCACTGACCATCTCACTCACACAGTGCTCAACTTGAAGCCTCGTGTTCATCTCCATAAAGTAGAAATTTTTGTCTGCGTCTAAAAGGAACTCAAACGTACCAGCATTTTCATAGCCGATGTACTTAGTCGCTTTAACCGCAACTTCATGAAGGCGTGCTCTGGTTTTATCATCGAGTGCAATCGCAGGAGACTCTTCGATCAGTTTTTGATGACGTCGCTGCATCGAACAGTCACGCTCACCAATATGAACAACATTGCCATGGCTATCACCGATGACTTGTACTTCAATGTGACGAGGATTTTTGATGTATTTTTCCATATAAAGCGCGCCATCGCCAAAGGCACCGAGTGCTTCGCTTTCAGCCGCAAGAAACGATTTTTCCAAATCTTCCATCTTCTCAACCACACGCATACCACGTCCACCACCGCCTGCACTGGCTTTGACGATCACAGGAAGCCCGATCTGCTCAGCCAATTTTTTGGCTTCTTCTACACTTTCAAGAATACCTTCGCTACCAAGAATAACCGGCACACCTGCTTTCTTCATCACATCTTTTGCTTTGGATTTATCGCTCATCAAGACCATGGAATCAACTGAAGGTCCAATAAATTTGATGTTATGGTGTTGGCATACTTCAACAAACGTTTGGTTCTCACTTAAAAAACCATACCCTGGAAAAATCGCGTCACAACCACTGATTTCAGCGGCGCTGATAATGGCAGGAATGCTGAGATAACTCTCTGATGATTTTGGTCCACCAATACAGATACTTGCATCCGCGTGTTGAAGATAGAGCGCATCTTTGTCCGCTGTGGAATAAACCGCAATCGCTTGCTTGCCCATCTCTTTGATGGTTCTTATTGCGCGAAGGGCGATCTCACCACGATTGGCAACAAGAATTTTCTCAATCTTCATTACACTTTCTCCACCGCGAAGATCGGCATATCAAACTCAACAGGTTGACCATCTTCAACAAGAATATCCAAGACTTTACAGTCAAACTCTGCTTCGATTTCGTTCATGATTTTCATCGCTTCGATGATGCCGATCGGTTGACCTTTACGAATCACATCGCCAACTTTGGCAAACGGAGCCGCGCCTGGGGCTGGAGAGCGGTAGAAAGTTCCAACCATAGGTGATTTCATGCTAAGTCCAGTAGGAGCAGCATTGATACTCGCCTCACCACCGCTTTGTGCAACAGGTGCCACAGCAGCGACTTGTGCAACGCTTGGAGCTTGCATAACAGGTGCTGCATAGGTAACAGGACTATCAAAACCTTTTTGA
>DBTO01000122.1 GCA_002307095.1 Sulfurospirillum sp. UBA1314 | reverse complement strand
TGATCAATGCTCTATGAGTGCCATCAATGGCTGTGGTTCTAAAGGTCAAGATGTGGGAACGTGTGGCAAAGATGCCAACTTGGCGAAACTTCAAGACATCATGATTTATGGTCTTAAAGGTTTGAGTGCGTACAGAACGCATGCCAATGAATTTGGCGCTAACACCAAAGAAGTCGATGACGTCATCGCTCAAACCCTTTACTTTACATTGACTAATGTCAACTTCAATTTTGACGACCACATCGCTCAACTGATGAAAATCGGCTCTGCAGGTGTTAAAATGATGGACATTCTAAGCGATGCACACACCTCTCACCTTGGCGTTCCAACGCCTGTTCAAATCAGTCAAAACAGAGCTGAAGGTAAAGCGATCTTAGTAAGCGGTCACAACCTTGACATGCTTTTAGAGCTTCTTCGTCAAACCGAAGGCAAAGGCATCAATATCTATACCCATTCCGAGATGCTTCCAGCGCACGGTTATCCAGAACTTCGCAAATACGCGCATCTTAAAGGTAACATCGGTAAATCATGGTTTGACCAAACCAAACTCTTTGAGCAATGGGGCGGAACCATCATCGTTAACACCAACTGTATCGTTCCTCCAAAATCAAACTCAACATACATTGATAGACTCTACACGTACGACATCGTCGGCATCAAAGAGGGCAAAAAAATCCACAATAACGACTTTAGTGAAGTGATCGCTCAGACATTAGCACTCCCCGATGTAACAGGTTTTGACAGTGACGAAAAACTCGTAACAGGTCACCACTATAAAACCATTCTTGGTCTTGCGCCTCAAATCTTAGAAGCCGTTCAAGCAGGCAAAATCAGCCAGTTCTTCGTCATCGCAGGTTGTGACGCTCCAGGAAGTGGTGGCGAATACTATAGAAAAATGGCAGAGAGTTTGCCAAATGACTGCGTGATTTTGACATCAAGTTGTGGTAAATTTAGATTTAACGACATCGACTTTGGAACCGTAGCAGACACAGGCATCCCACGCTACCTCGACCTTGGTCAATGCAATGACAGCAATGGTGCTGTACACATCGCACTAGCTCTTGCAGGCGCACTTGGCGTTACAGTACATGATCTTCCCGTTTCGATCGTTCTTAGCTGGATGGAGCAAAAAGCAGTTCTTATTCTTCTAGGACTCTTTAGCCTTGGCATCAAAAATATCTACCTCGGTCCAAAACCACCTCAATTTGTCAATGACGACATTTTTGCCTTCTTGCAAGAGAATTTTAACTTGCATTTGACAGGTGACGCGGTATCGGATACTGAGAAATTACTGCTTAGAAAACCTGCGTAGGTTTTACATGTAAAGATGGGGAAGCCTTGAGAGAGGCTTTCTTTTAATTGTTTTGTTAATTGATTTTTCTTGCAATATTATTTTCTGTTATTTTTCTGTCTCTAATAGTAATTGTTTGTTCTTTTGGTTCTTCTTCAATAATTGTTTCAGTTTCATCATCATCAAGTCCCAATAACCCTGCAACAGTTCCAACAGCTGCTATACGGCGATATACATCATTTTTCCCATTAGATTGTTTTTTGATTGTTTTCTTAATTTTTCTATCAGTTATAGTTTGTGTTTCCATGCTTTCTAGTAAAGTTAATCTATCTTGTATATTAAATACGCGCATTTTCAATTTAGGAATTTCCAAAAAACCTAGACTTTCATTAGTCTCTGGATCAAATAACTCTTCACCTTTCTCAAAAATAATAAAAATATCATTTTTTGTTATACCGTCATCTGAACCTTTATTAATTGCTAATTTAAAATCATCTACGATTTTTACTACTTTAGCTTCCACTGATATTCTCCTTATGAGATAATTGCTCCAATTTGGTCTTTATTGATTTTTAGACTAAAATAAACTTCTTTAGAATCGCTATCTACTGAATCCTTGGTAATAAATTCAATATGACAAATTTTTTCTTTTGGTTGCACATGTACAATCACGCCTACTCCTATAGAAACTTCAATATTATCACCGTCAAGCATATAAACTTTAACTACATCTCCATAGTCAAAATCAACATTTGAAAGGTTTTTATAAATATTACGTCCTTCAGGCGTTCTTTTTATATGTTGCAATTTTAATTGCTTGATATTTGTTTCATATAATGCACTATTACCTTGAATTTCTATAATAAATCCAACTAGTAACACAATGGCAGATAGTGCAATGAAAATTGCAAATATGAGCCATTTAACAGAAATTACATCGGCTGTGTTAAAAAACATCGTTACAATAGCAGATAAAAAGCCTAAAACACCAAAAACCGATGCTAAAATATGTTTTTTTATGTACTGAATTAGCAAGTGTATGTTACCTTTACCGTAAGCTGATTTTATGAAAATATTGTTTTCAAAATCATATCTAATTTTACGAGAATCTTATGTTTATTACATAAAGAAGTCAGAACTAATCTTCACTCCTCCTCAACCAACCTCTGCCGAATCCCCTGCAACTCTTCTTGACGTTTGTCATCCGTTTCAGGGTAGTGCATATCGAGCGCCTTAAACGTATCGAGAAGAATGTTTGAGATGATAAGGCGAGCATTTTTTTTGTCGTCTGCGGGGACGATGTACCATGGGGCATGTTTGGTGCTGGTGGCGCTGAGGCAGGACTCGTAGGCGTGCATGTACTCTTTCCAGTATTTTCGCTCTTCCAAATCTGCAACGCTAAATTTCCAATTTTTATTGGGTTTGTCGATGCGCTCAAGAAAGCGTTTTTTCTGTTCATCTTTGGAAAGGTGGAGGAAAAATTTGATGATTTTTGTGCCATTACGGTGGAGATGGTTTTCTAAATCCGTGATGGAGCGGTACCTCTCTTTCCAAACGGTCTCTTCATCAAGCACGCGGTCTGGCAGTCCTTGCCCTTGCAAAATCTCAGGATGAACCCGAACGATGAGCACTTCTTCATAAT
>DBTO01000152.1:3261-17549 GCA_002307095.1 Sulfurospirillum sp. UBA1314 | reverse complement strand
CTATTTTTATAACGATTTTAACATAGTTTTGTTAAAATCTATTAAACAATAACCTCACTAAAGGCATATCCATGAGCACAGTCAGCTACAAAGACGCTGGTGTCGACATAGACGCGGGAAACCAATTTGTCGAAAATATTAAACCACTCGTTAAGTCCACTTTTGATAAAAATGTCATTGGAGGTATTGGCTCCTTCGCAGGTGCTTATGAACTCCCTTTAGGGTATCAAAAACCTGTTATTTTAGGGGCAACTGATGGTGTTGGAACCAAACTCAAACTGGCGATCGATTCAGGGATTTATGACACGGTAGGGATCGACCTTGTTGCGATGTGTGCGAACGATCTTATCTGCAACTTTGGAACGCCACTCTTTTTTCTCGATTACTATGCGATGAGTAAATTGGAGATTGATGCAGCCGTCAGTGTCGTTAAAGGTATTGCGCAGGGATGTATTCAAGCCGAATGCTCTCTTATTGGTGGCGAGACGGCGGAAATGCCGGGCATGTACCACAGTAAAGATTTTGATCTTGCAGGTTTTGCGGTGGGAATCGCTGAAAAAGATGAGATGAACCGTCTTGCTCACGTCAAAGCTGGTGATATTTTAGTTGCCCTTCCAAGTTCAGGCGTTCACTCTAACGGTTTTTCACTCGTTCGCAAACTCTTCTTTGATAAATTAGGATATACCTTTGAGACAGAGTTCGATGGAAAGCCACTTATCGAGACACTCTTAACCCCCACACGCATCTACGTAAAACTCTTTAAAGCGCTTAAATCCAAGATCAATGCACTCGCACACATCACTGGTGGCGGCATTGTTGAAAACCTTCCGCGTGTTTTACCTGAAGGATTACAAGCACAGGTGTATAAATCTAAAATTAAAACGCTCCCTGTCTTTGACTTTATGAGCCAATACGTCGAAGAGAGCGAAATGCACCGCACATTTAATATGGGTGTAGGAATGATCCTTGTGGTCAGCCCTGAAAATGTCGATGATGTCCTTGCAAACAGCGACGGGTATGTGATCGGTGAGCTTAAAGCTGGCCCTAAGAGTGCCGTCATGCTCTAATGAATACCCTTTACATTCTCTCAAAACTTTTTACATACCTGGTTTTACCACCAGGTATTTTTATTCTTCTTTTTGCGCTTGCAGCACTTTATGCCAAACGTTTTCGTCTCTTTTTTCTTGCAAATGCGACTATTTTTTATCTTTTAAGCACCTCTTATGTTGCTGATTGGCTCCTCGCTCCATTGGAAACACCTTTTAACAAAAGTGTTGAAAAAGCCTCCGTTGATGCAGTGATCGTACTAGGTGGTGGGCACACGCAAGGCGTTGCTAATTTACCACTAAGCAGTGATGCGTATAAACGCATGATGTGGGGATTGATGGTCGCAAAGTCGAACAATTTACCTCTTTTATTTAGCGGTGGTGGTGTGCAAAAGGAGTATTTGGAGAGTGATGCTTTTTTAGATAGCCTTAAAGAGCTAAAACTCTACCTCGAAATTCCAACGCCCACGTCTAAAAGCCTTGGAACCAAAGAATTCTCTTTACATATAGAAGATAAAAGCCTCGATACCTACCAAAATGCACAATTTAGTAAAGTTGCGTTTGAACAAGCAGGACTTGCGACACCTACCATCTACCTTGTTACCTCAGCCTATCATATGAGACGTTCTATTCGCCTTTACGAGCACTTTGGCTTCAAAGTCATACCTGCGGCAACGAACTTTAAAATCAACGCACGCACCAAAGATGGATGGGATTATTTGCCCAATGCGCATGCTTTCTATAAAAGCTATGTGGCATTGCATGAATATGTTGGTTTATTGAGTCTTAAATTTCGAGGAATTTAGTCTTACATGTAAAGATTATTTGCGTTTATCGTTCGTGATTTTATATACAAAACTGAACACTTCTGCCACCGCTTTATAGAGCATAGGTGGAATCTCTTTATTGAGTTCGATTTTAGAGAGAAGTTCAACTAAATCAGCATCTTTTTTGATAAAAATATCATGTTCTTGCGCTAACTTGACAATGTTTTTTGCCACTTCCCCTTTTCCAGAAGCAACTACTTTAGGAGCACCTTTTTTTTCACGATCGTATTTAAGGGCAACTGCTTTTTGAGGTTTCGAGAAGGGAGTATTCATATTTTTATATTGATCCCAAATTGAAGTTTTTCACCACTAAAATAGTCATTTTTGACAACGCTAACATCTTTATATTCCAACATTTTTACGGTTCCAGTTATAAGCCCTACCTCATTGAGAGAGCGTTTAAGTTGTGTAATTTGCTGTGTAATTTTTTCTCCCAACTCTTTTTTTTCCGAAGCAATCGTGATGTCAATGTACTTCTCACCCGATAACACCAGCATCATATTAAGCTTCCCATAGGCTTCAAGATCGAGATCAATTTGGCAGTGAAATTTCTCATCGCTGCTTTGTTTCATCATCATAGATCCTCCCTTAAGCCCGTCCCAACTAAAAGGAATATACAGATGCGTTGAACTACTCACATAAGAGACTAACTGATGGTACTCAATTTGCGTTAGCAGCCGATTGGTAATTTCGAGAGCTTCTTTGTTTTGCCCCGATGATTGAAGATTATCACTTAGTTTGGTCAAGACCCCTTTCATATCACTCAGTAACTCCACATCTGTTGGATCAAGTGAAAGTTTTTGAGCAATGGCTTTACCCACAAATAGTTCAGGCTTAATAAGGCTATGAATCTTTTGTTCTAGCGTGCTACTTTTGTCAAGGAAATCTGCTTGTTGAATCGTTTTGCTATCCAAAATTTCAATCTTCTGTTTAATACGATTGGCAACCATGTGAAGAGCCTCTTCAATCGTATCAGGAGGTGTTGAGGCATTGGCATTCAAGGCGCTAGAAAGTGTCGTCATTAGTGCTTTTTCTTTGTTTAGTGCCATTTCTTCAGTAACACTCTCTTCAGATAAAGGCTGGGCTATTTCTGCTACACCTGCGGACATTATAGGCTCTTTTAAAAGTGTTCCTTTACTTAAGAGTTGATCAATGTGTGGCTGAAGATCATCAAGCTCAAGGGCACTGAGGTTTTCTTTGAGCATCTCCAAGAGGACTTTGACTTGCGTGGTAAAATTCTCTTCTACTTTCATACTTGCAGGGTAATTGGTCACTTTCGAGTTAATCAAATCCATCTGCTGAATCGCATAATCAAGTTTTTGAACGTTTTGGTAAACCCCTTTAAACGTTGAAGTGCCTTCTGTTGAAAGTTCTTGCTTCACACTTTGACGAAAAAGATCCAGTAACGTTTTAAGACTACTCTGCGCCTCTTTTGACGAGAGGTCTTGCAAACCATTGAGGTGATCCATAATAACCGTTATCTCTTTTGTGAGTGGAGCAATGGCTTTGTTTGTTCCCTCAAAATGGTCTTGAAGCTCCAAGGAGAGTGTTTGAAGGCTCTCTGTCACTCCTTTTTGAGTCACCATATTCGCTAACTTTGATTCAAAAAAAATACCTGAATTTTGAACCTGTGTTTGAAGCATTTTTGTATCGATCTGATCCATACTTTTGGAAAAAAGTTGTAAAAGCGCTAACGGTTGCGCAATAGTTGAGTCCATCTTAACGATAGAGCTTAGATTTTTAATATCTTCGGCAAAATTACCCATATTTTTAAAAAGCTGATTGTGTTGCAAAATCTCAAAAATAGTACTTTTGGATTTAGCTTCGCTCACGGCACTTCCAAGGAGCTGCCCAATGACTTCTTGCGCATTATTGGGAGTGGTTGTACTTTTTTGAGCTGTAAGCGATAAAGGAATATCCGCAGCGTCTTGGATAATTTTTGTGGCAGTCTCTTTAGCGGTTGCTTTGGGATCAAGCGTTTGGAGCTGATTTGCAAGCAGAGACGTTGTTGAAATGTCCATTAAAACACCTTTATGCCACACACTATCATAGTACGTGCCTTTTTACGATTGTTTAGTATCTTTTGTTTTAATTTTTACGAGCCACTCAGAAAGCGTTTTCTCATACCCTATCGGCAAATTATCATAAAAATGAAGAGGCTTTTCCAAATATTTTTGTTCTACCCAGCCACCAAAATCATGTGGATAAAGATATCCTTTTGGAGAAGGGCTTTTTAGATGGACAGGCACTTTAAGCGCTTTTTCGTTTTTCACATACGCTAACGCATTATTAATTGCCAAATAGGCACTGTTGGACTTGGGACTGCATGCCAAATAGATCAAACACTGCGATAAAATGATTCGCGCTTCCGGATAACCAATTTTACTCACGCTTGTAAGTGTACTAGAAGCCAAATTAAGCGCGTTTGGGTTAGCATTGCCTATGTCTTCACTGGCAAGGATTACAAGCCGCCTAGCGATAAAATCGGGGCTCTCTCCGCCATCAATCAAACGTGCAAGATAATAAAGTGCAGCATCCACATCAGAGCCCCTCACACTTTTAATCATCGCACTGATCAAGTTATAGTGTGTGTTATCGGAACTCACGCCATCTTTAAGCGCACTGGGGCGCAGCATTTTAAGGGTTTCGAGCTTTACATGTAAATCTACTTTGAGTGCAAATTCCAGTAAATTCAAGAGGGCTCTGCTATCTCCCGCACTTGAACTGATCAAATATTCAGCCGCATTCTCATCAACCTCAAATTCCATTTTTTCATGTACGCGTGCAAGAATCACTTTGAGATCAGCATCTTCAAGCGGATAAAATTCAAAAAGCATCATGCGTGATCGTATGCCAGAGCTAAGCACAAAGTAGGGATTTTCGGTTGATGCACCAATGACAATCGCTTCGTGATTTTCCATCGGAAGCAAAAGCACTTCTTGTTGTGTTTTAGAAAGACGATGAATCTCATCGATGAAAATAAGCGGTTTTTGAAGCGCACCACGGTGCCGTGAAAGGATCTTGCGAATCTCTTCGACTTTAACACTCGTCGCATCTAACTCATAAAAAGGAAGTTCTAATTCGCTAGCCACAATACGGGCTAATGTTGTTTTTCCCACACCGGCGGGTCCAAAGAAAAGGGAATGGCTCATTGAACCAGACTTAAGAAGTTTACGAAAAGGGCTATGTTCACCACTGAGATGTTTTTGCCCAGCTAATTCTTCAATCGTTTGAGGGCGAAAGAAGAGGGCGAAGTTATTGATCATCGTCCTCTTCATCCTCATCAACTACTGGAATTTTGGCACCATCTCGTTTGATGTACTCGAGATAATCTCTCAGCGCGGTATATTCACCACCATCAAAATAACGGTGCTTTCCAGGTCGTAACATACCTAGGTCAATTTTGCCATAACTCACGCGTTTAAGATCAACAACATCCACATCGAAGTAACCAAAGAAACGTCTAAGCTCTCTATTTTTACCTTCATTGATGGTCACTTTAATCGTAGAAAAAGTTGGATTATTTTTAATAATACGATACGAAATAAAGGGCGCAAAGTCCATTGAACGAATCTCACTATGCGAATGTCCCCCTTTGCGAGCATTTTCAAGGGAAAGACCTTCTTGCATCGCTTTTTCCATTGCTGGCGTTATCATTCCGTTTATTTTCACGTAATACACACGCTCTAAATCACCGTGCATTAACGCAGAAACGACCGAAGGCGAATCGCACAGAAGCAATAAGCCTTCACTGGCAAAATCCAGTCTTCCCACACTGAGATAATGACCAAATTGTGGAGGCAAGGTATCGTAAATTGTCCTGCGACCCCGATCATCCTTTTTACTCACTAACTCGCCTTTTTGTTTGTGATAAACAATCACAGAATACCCATGTTTTTCAAAAAGAGCTTTACCATTGAGTTCGATCTTGTTTTTAAAACTCACCTGTGTTGAAAGATTTTGTACTACAACCCCATCGATCTTAACATGACCTGCTTTGATAAGTTCATCCGCCTCTCGCCTTGAAAAATGCGTGTTATGCGAAATCATTTTATTAAGTCTCATTAATTCCATTTATTTAATTCCTGCTTCCACTAAATCGTGAATATGTAAAACACCTTTAAGCATCCCTTGTTTGTCGGTGATGGCTACAAGCTGTATTTTGTACTTTTCGATAAACGCTAAAGCATCACTGGCTAAAAGTGTCTCATCGTCTAGTTTCTTGGGATTTTTTGTTGCATACTCGTATGCAGTCGCATCCATACTAAAATCATTCCGCATCAGAGCGCGGCGTAAGTCACCATCACTTAAAACAGCTATTAATTGATTGTTTGTATTCGTAATGAGCACATTTCCAAGTCTTCCCTCACTCATTTTAATAATAGCTTCTTTGAGCTTGGTTGTTTCCTGAATAACGGGAAGTTCGTGTGTTAGCATCAAATCTTTAACTTTTACAAACAGACGCTTGCCCAAACTTCCTCCTGGGTGAAACGATGCAAAATCTTCTTTTTGAAAGTTTTTCTTTTTCATCAAGCAAACGGCTAACGCATCCCCAAGAGCAAGCGTGAGTGTTGTTGAGCACGTTGGAGCGGCATCCAATGGGCATGCCTCCTTTTCTACATGTAAAGGTAAAAAGATATCGCTATAATGTCCTAGTGATGATTCTTTGGAACGTGCCATGCCAATAAGTGGAATATCAAAACGCTTGATATGCGGTAATATTTTAATCAACTCTTCACTCTCGCCACTGTAACTGATCGCTAACACAGCATCTTCTTTGCCGACCATGCCAAGATCACCATGCATGGCTTCTGTCGGGTGAAGGAAAAAACTGCTGGTTCCTGTGCTGGCTAAGGTTGCAGCAATCTTTGCACCAATCAATCCACTCTTACCGACCCCCGTTACAATCAACTTTCCTTTGATATTTGCAATTAAGTTGGTCGCTTCACTCATCTCTTCACCAATTAAAAGTGCCGCGTTAAGAAGCTCTTTTGCTTCAAGTTCTAGCACCTCTTTGGCTATCGCTTTAAAATCTTCCATACCATTTCCTACATCATAAAGATCGTTGGAACGATCGTTGGATATTTTTTCATTTGTCGGTAAATATGCTTACGTACGACTTGGCGTATCTCATTTTCAAGGGCTCTTGGATTTTCAAGAAGTTCTGCTTTAGCATTCACGATAAACTGATCAATGACACCTTCCATTTCAATCGAGAAAGATTTATCATCTTTATCCGGTACCAATCCATAACTAATAATTTTAGGTTTTGAGATCAACTTATGTTCGCTTTTATCTAACTGTATCACTAACATAACAAGTCCAGAATCAGCCAGTTTTTGACGATCAATCACAACATCATCGGCAATCTGCTCGTTGATTTGGTTATCAATAAATACTTTACCAGTTTTGACTGTTTTAATTTTTTTCATATATTTTGCACAAACTTCGATTTGATCACCATCGCTCATCAATACGATATTTCGCTCAGGAATCCCACACTGCATCGCTGTCTCTTTATGTTTAGTGATGTGATTGTATTCGCCATGCACGGGGAGAAAGAAGCGTGGTTTGACCAAACGTAAAATGAGCTTTTGCTCTTCTTGCGCGGCATGTCCACTCACGTGAATTTCACTAAAATCTTGGTAGGCTACGTTAGCCCCACTTTTGAGTAAAAAGTTAAGAACCTTAGAGACACTGCCTTCGTTGCCAGGAATGGCTTTGGCTGAGATAATAATCTGATCGGTTGGCTTGATTTTGACATGACGGTGCTCATCGGTTGCCATGCGGTAAAGGGCACTCATCGTCTCACCTTGACTTCCCGTTGTAACAATTAAAACATCTTTATCGGGGTATTTATTGACCTCATGCGGATCAATAAAGATACTTTTATCCAATTGGATATACCCAAGATCAATCGCCGTAAAGAGGTTTCGTTCCATAGAACGTCCAATAACAGAGACTTTTCTACCGTATTTTAAACCATAATCAATCGCTTGATAGACTCTGTGAATATTTGAGGAAAAGGTTGACATGATCACACGTCCTTTTGCTTTCGCAAAAATAGAGTCAAATGTTTTTCCAACCGTACTTTCACTGCGTGTAATACCTTCTTTATACGAATTGGTACTATCGCTCATCAAACAAAGTACCCCTTTTTCACCATATGCGGCAAACCGGTTAAGATCGGTGACAAACCCATCAATAGGCGTGTGGTCAATTTTAAAATCACCTGTGTGGATGATTGTTCCAGCTTCTGTGGTAATCGCAAGGGAAGAAGCATCAATAATCGAGTGAGTAATATGAATCCATTCGATTTCAAATTCACCAATTTTATAGATTTTACGTTTTTCAACTGGCCTAAAATACTTTTTATACGCTTTTAATCCATGTTCATCAAACTTGTTAGAAATCATTCCTAGTGGCAAAGGTGTGGCATAAAGCGGACATTGCATCTCTTTAAATAAATAGGCAAGTGCCCCAATGTGATCTTCATGTGCATGTGAAATAATAATTCCAGCTATTTTTTTCTTAATTTGACGTAAATAACTAAAGTCTGGGACTAAAATGTCAACACCGTGCATATCTTCACTGGGGAAACTCATGCCAACATCAAGAACAATTGCCGAAGTATCAGTCTCGAAAACACAGATATTTCCGCCAATTTCACCCAATCCACCAAGCGGTGTGATTTTGATCTTTCCCTTGGATGTTTGGTCAAGCAAATTTGAACGATTTAACCTATCTTTGTGCATTTTTTGATTGGCTTCAATCGCCTTTTTCATATCACGTTGCCAAGGCTCATTTCCTTCAATAGACGCTGCTGTTGAAGGTTTATTGCTTTTGCGTCTTCTATTATTGCGTGGTTTTTTCTCACTAGGCTCACCCGAAGCATCGTTGGGCGTATTTGTGTTTGAGTTTGGGTTAGCGTTCACCTGATTTCTGTTACTGTGGTGGTGCGTTTGTTTAGAGTGTCCTGAGGGTTTTGGAGTACTTTCTCTAGGTTTCTCGTTACTACTGTTATTCTGTTGTGGCGTTACTTCGTTTTCTTGCATCATTCAACCTTAATGTTTTAAATAGTAGATGATGAGACAAGACGCTAAGTTCATGAGGACGGATTGTTTCAGGAAGGTTTTGTTCGTGCATCACTTTTTCGACGCACGCTTTTTCAAACTCAGAAGAGATATTTTTCAACCAAGTCTTTCTAGGACTTTGAAACGAACATCGCAAATATTTTTTAAATTTTTGCAACTGTTCATCAGATTCAAAGAGACCAGAAAATTTTCCTTCAACAAACTCTTTTTGTTTGTCAATTTTGAGAATAGACGACACCACTTTAGGTTGTGGTTCAAACGATTCGGGAGATACATCAAAAAGTATTGCAGCCGTCCCAATACTTTGTGCCAAAATCGCTAAAGAGGTAAACTCTTTTGTTTTTGGAAGCGCAGCAAATTTTTCTGCCACCTCTTTTTGGATCATGACCGTCATTGATTTACAATTTGGATCTTCCAAGGCTTCCAAAATAATAGTCGTAGCGATGTAGTAGGGCAAGTTTGCAACCAAATCATAAGGTTTCTCACAAAGAGTCCCTTTTTTAAATTGCTTTAAAACATCAGTTTGCACCAATGTCAACTGCCCTTCATCTATCTTCGTCGCATATTTTTTTCTCAAATAAACGCACAAGTCTTCATCGACTTCATATGCTACTAAGGCTTTCACCTTGAGTAGCTCTTGCGTCAAATCACCTAAGCCAGGACCTATTTCAACAAGTTTTCGCTCATTTCGGGGCATCGATTGGATGATTTTATTAACAATAGTCGTATCTTTTAAAAAATTTTGGCCAAATTTCTTTTTTGCCTCTATCAATTCGCACCCTATTTTTTAAACTTTTATTGATTATAGCCAATCTTTACTTATAAAAGAGTTATAGTCTTAATTAATCTTACTATTCAGAAGTTTTTTTTAATTCTTTCGCTATCATTTGTGCCTATATTTACCTAAAAAAGAGAGCCTTATGGAGCATTTTGCTAAGCGTATTATCCCTTGCCTTGATGTCAAAAATGGACGCGTTGTTAAGGGTGTTAATTTTGTTGGACTTAAAGATGCAGGTGATCCTGTTGAAATAGCTAAACGGTACAACGAAGAAGGTGCAGATGAACTCACATTTTTAGATATTACCGCGAGCCATGAAGGTCGTGGGACAATTGTTGATATTGTTGAGAAAGTAGCTCGTGAGGTTTTTATTCCCCTGACTGTTGGTGGGGGTATTCGAACACTGGATGATATTTATAGTCTTTTACATGTAGGGTGTGATAAAGTAAGTATTAACTCTCCAGCCATTGCTAATCCTCATTTTATAGATGAATCATCTAAACGATTTGGTTCCCAATGTATTGTTGTAGCGATTGATGCTAAGCGCACGGGTGATTCGTGGCATGTCTTCATCAATGGAGGAAGAATTGATACGGGCATTGATGCACTTGCTTGGGCAAAAGAGGTTCAAGAACGTGGTGCTGGAGAAATCCTCTTAACTTCTATGGATTGCGACGGTGCAAAAAATGGTTATGACATTCCACTCACTTCTCAAATGAGTGCGATGCTTGATATTCCTGTGATTGCCAGTGGTGGGGCAGGGACGATGGAACATATAAAAGACGCGTTTCTAAATGGTGCTGATGCGGCTTTGGCTGCTTCTATCTTTCACTTCAAAGAGATTGATATTATGGATCTTAAACGTTACCTCAGAGATGAGGGGATTGCAGTACGATTATGATTCTCTGCGCGGGGCGAAATGAAACTTTTGATTTTGCGAAGCCTGTTGGCGTTGGACTAATAGAGAGTGCCATTAACCTTACGAAACTTGTTCTTGAAGAAAAACCTGCTTTTTTATTTTTTGTAGGTACTGCGGGAAGTTATGGAAACCATCAGCCACTTGAACTTATTTACAGCCATCGTGCCACCAATATTGAACTTGGCTATTTACAAGATCAGTGTTACACACCTTTAGAAAACCAAATTGAAGCAGAGAATATCTATGTTTCACGTGGAACAAATCATCCATCTCCTATTATCAACTCCAGTAATTACATCACAACCGATCTAACATTGGCTCAGAAAATGGTTGAAAAAAATATTGAGTTAGAAAATATGGAATTCTTTTCTATTGTAAGTATCGCCAACCAATTTAAAATTCCTTGTTCAGGACTTTTCGTTGTTACAAACTATTGCGACCAAAATGCGCACCGTGATTTTATGCAAAACCATGCGAAAGCAAAAGCATTCATTACTTTACATGTAAAAAAAATGTGCATCTTGTAAAAAAAGATGTCAGCACGACAGTACTTAGGACTTCTGTCGAAGAAAACTAAGCGTTAGCGTAGCATTTGAAGCTTTGCTTTAAATGTGTGTTCAAAGTTCAGAAAGAACTTAAATAAAAAATTTGAGGCATTATGGAAAAACAAAATATATTCGACCTTTCCAAAGAAGAGTTATCGGAAGTCATAAAACCTGCTTTTAGAGCGAAGCAAATTTACCAATGGCTGTATCAAAAATATGTTACTTCTTTTGATGAGATGAAAAATCTACCCAAAGAGCTTAAAGAGCAACTCAATGCAACGTACTATCTTGATCCACTCACGATCACGAAAGTTGAAGAGAGCAGGGATGGAAGTAAGAAGTATCTCTTTTCACTTAAAGATGGCAATACCGTAGAATCTGTTCTTTTGCCCATGAAGCAAGAGCAAACGGATGAAGAGGGCAAATTACTTCACCATACACGCTACACCATTTGCATTTCTTCGCAAGTTGGATGCAAAATAGGCTGTGCTTTTTGCCTTACAGGGAAAAGTGGCTTTAAACGCAATCTAACCGCTGGTGAAATAACATCTCAAATTTTAATGATTAAAAGGGATAACGCTATAGCCGAAAACAGACGTGTCAACATTGTTTATATGGGAATGGGTGAACCACTAGACAACCTTACTAACGTGAGCAAAGCGGTGCGCATTTTTAATGACCTTGATGGTCTTTCGATCTCCCCTCGTAGGCAAACCATTTCGACCAGTGGACTGAGTACCCAAATCGAAAAACTTGGCATGATGGATTTAGGCGTACTGTTAGCTATCTCACTTCATGCCGTGGATGATGATCTAAGACAAAAACTAATGCCGATCAATAAAGCCTATAATATTGAGTCCATTATCAACGCGGTTAAAGCATTCCCCATAGACGCACGTAAACGCGTCATGTTTGAATACTTGGTTATGAAAGGGGTAAACGATGACCAAAAGAGCGCAAAGAAGCTGGTGAAGCTCCTACATGGCATAAAATCGAAAGTTAATCTAATCTATTTTAACCCACATTCTGGAAGTGAATTTGGACGACCATCCGAGAAAGATATGATTGCCTTTCAACAGTACCTTGTCGACCATGGTGTACTCTGTACGATTCGCCAATCCAAAGGATTAGATATTAGCGCTGCCTGTGGTCAATTAAAAGATAAGGAGCAAAAAAATGACAATGCTTGATCTTTTTCAACTTGGATTTTTAATTATCGTCGTTATTGTAGGAGTAGGAGGATTGATAACCGTCCTCTTTAAAAAAGAGAAGTAATGGCTTTACATGTAAAGAGTATTTTCAATAGCGCTCAGGATAAACCTAAGCGCTATTGATTCTATTGTGCGAGCCACTCCTGAGAAATAATCTCTCTATCGGCAATAAAAATCTTACCCACTAACAGATCCCCTTTGATATAACTCCCCACACCTTTTGGTGTACCACTCATCACAATATCATTATCAATCAGCGTTGAGAAAGAGTTGATCTCAGCAATAACAGCCAAAGGTTTGTGAATCATCAAATCAATATTTGCCTCTTGAACTAACACATTGTTAATCCATAATTGCATTGAGAGTTTGTTGATGTCAGATTCATCAATACTGACAAACGGGCTCATAACAGCAGCACCATCAAAAGCCTTTGCACGCTCCCAGGGGAGCCCTTTTCCTTTAAGCTCACTTTGAAGTTCTCGGTTAGTCAAATCAAGTCCAAACGCAACTGCACAAATCTTTCCTTGTTTGATTAAAAAAGATATTTCACCTTCATAATGCAGTGGTGTTTGCACACCTGTTATCAGCTCACTGCTGAGTGCTGTGTTAGGTTTCATAAAAAGAACCATCGAAGTTGGTACCTCATTGTTTAACTCTTTAATATGTTCAACGTAATTTCGACCAATGCAGACAACCTTACTTGGTGCAACGCGTATACCATCAAGAACAACTGTTTTCATCTCTAACCTTTCATCAATGTGTAAAATTCAATTTTAGCATCAAACTGTGATGCTATCTTATAAGAAATTCCTTTATATTCAAATGCTAAGGTTTGCGCATGTAAAAGAAGGCGTGGACTTCGAGTTAAGGTTATTTGCTCGTCTATACTCATTGTACCATCCAAAAAACGTTCAGCATCTTCTTCTTCAACACCATAAATGGGATCGCCGACAATATGATGTTTCACGTGGAACAAATGAACCCTGATTTGATGTTGGCGACCTGTATAAGGAATCGCCTCAACCAATGTGGCATTTTTATCCTCAAAGTAGTGCAGTGGTATAATTTTTGTTTGTGAGATTTTCCCTCTCTCATCCACATGAACTTTTAAGCGAATTTGACTGGTTTCAACATCACGTTTGAGTTTTTCATCGATCATCAGCACATCATCCATTTTCCCATGCACCAACGCCACGTAACTCTTTTGAACATGACGTGTCGCAAAAAGACGTTTGAGCTCAATTTCGGCTTGTTTATGTTTACCAACCAAAACCAAACCGCTCGTGCTTTTGTCAATGCGGTGCGCGGCATTGGCATCTTTACCGTACAATGATTTTATTTCATCATTCAGTGTATATCCATCACTGCGCTTTCGTGGGTGCATCATCACACCGCTTGGCTTTTCAAATACCGCAAAATCTTCTGTCTCAAAAACAGGCACCAATCCTCTGGATTCACCTTCAAAAACGACCACGCTAATATTTCCACAAATCACTGTTGATTTTTTCAGGAGCTGTTCACCTTCGACAAAAACACGTCGTTTGTCAATCATCTTTTGCGCTTCGCCCATACGAATATCAAAGGTATCCATTAAGAAACGAAAGGCAAGTGTTGGTTTTTTAAGAACAAACTTTTTCAAAGTATACGCCAAAATTCAACCCTTTTTTAGTCCGATATTGTTACAATAAATCATTACATAAAACACGCGATCATAGATAAATTCACCGTATTTTATCACAGAAAAATCACAAACAGACAAGGAATGAGAATGGTAGAGCGCTACGCACGAGAAGAGATGAAAAAGCATTGGACAATTGAGGCAAAATACGACGCATGGCTTAGGGTCGAAAAAGCCGCAACCAAAGCAT
>DBTO01000152.1:0-2984 GCA_002307095.1 Sulfurospirillum sp. UBA1314 | reverse complement strand
TCATTCCAGATGTCGATTGTGAGAAGATCGTTAAGAATGCAAAGTTTAATATTGACCGTATTGATGAAATTGAAAAAGTGACCCGTCATGATGTGATTGCTTTTTTAACCAGTGTTGCAGACAGTCTTGGCGAAGAGAGCAGATGGGTACATTATGGCATGACCAGTTCTGATTGTATTGATACCGCTGTTGCACTTCAGATGCGTGACTCGTTACATGTAATCATTGACGATGTCAAAATATTGATGGAATCATTGAAAAACAGAGCGATGGAGCACAAGATGACCTTAATGGTCGGACGAAGCCACGGCATTCATGGTGAACCTATCACCTTTGGTTTAGTGCTTGCTATTTGGTATGAAGAGATCAAGCGAAGCCTCAAAAATCTTGAAAATGTGATGGAAGTTATATCGGTAGGTCAAATCAGTGGCGCGATGGGCAATATGGCGCATTCACCGATTGAACTTGAAGAGTATGTGTGTGAAGACCTTGGACTCACACCTGCTCCTGTTTCCAACCAAGTCATTCAACGCGATCGTTATGCTGCTTTAATGAACGCACTTGCACTTTTAGCTTCCAGTTGTGAAAAAATTGCCGTTGCGATTCGTCACTATCAACGCACCGAAGTGTATGAATGCGAAGAGTTTTTTGAAAAAGGACAAAAAGGAAGCTCTGCCATGCCTCATAAGCGCAATCCCGTCCTCAGTGAGAACATCACAGGGCTTTGCCGTATGATTCGCTCCTACGCGATCCCAGCTATGGAAAACGTCGCATTATGGCATGAGAGAGACATCAGTCACAGCTCAGTCGAACGTTTTATACTTCCTGATGGTTTCATAACCACGGATTTTATGCTCAGTCGTCTTAACAGTGTTATCTCCAAACTCGTCGTTTACCCAGAAAATATGATGCGCAATCTTAACCTCACGGGTGGTCTTGTTTTTTCACAACGCATTTTACTTGAACTCCCTCTTAAAAATGTCTCGCGTGAAGATGCGTATAAAATTGTTCAACGCAATGCAATGAAAGTTTGGGAAGATCTTCAGCATGGAAAACCTGCACTTAACAGCGATGGAGAAAGTTTGTATCTTCAAAATCTCCTTGGAGATGAAGACCTTCGAGCCAAACTAAGTGAAACAGAAATCAGAGAGTGTTTTGACTATAGCTACTATACAAAAAATGTCGATAAAATCTTTCAAAGGGTGTTCAAATAATGTTAACCGTCCAAAAGCGTAATGGTCGCATTGAGCCACTAGACATCTCTAAAATTCAAAAATATACCAGCTCTGCTATCAAAGGTTTGGATAACGTCTCTCAGAGCGAACTCGAGGTCGATGCAAAGATTCAATTTCGCGATCAAATCACTACTGAAGAGATTCAAAAGACATTGATCAAAACGGCGGTGGACAAGATCGATATTGATCGCCCAAATTGGACGTTTGTTGCGGCGCGTCTGTTTCTGTACGATCTGTACCATAAAGTCAATGGCTTTACAGGGTATGGAAGTTTTGCTGAGTATCTGGATCGTGGAGAGAAAGAGGGACGTATTGCACTTGGAATGAAAGCAAAATATGATCTTAAAGATCTTGAAGCGCACCTCAAGCCTGAGCGTGATCTTCAATTTACCTATCTGGGGATTAAAACCCTTCATGATCGTTATTTGATCAAAAACCGACAAGGTAAACCGATTGAATTACCACAGCATATGTTTATGGCAATTGCCATGTTTTTGGCGCAAAATGAGCTGAACTCACAAGATTGGGCGAAAAAGTTTTACGATGTCATTAGTAAATTTGAAGTGATGCTTGCAACCCCAACACTTTCCAATGCACGTACAACACGTCATCAACTCAGTTCATGCTACATCGGCAGTACCCCTGATAACATCGAAGGTATTTTTGACTCGTATAAAGAGATGTCACTGCTGAGTAAATTTGGCGGGGGCATTGGTTGGGATTGGAATTTGGTTCGTTCCATGGGTGGCATGATCGATGGGCATAAAAATGCTGCAGGTGGCGTAATACCGTTTCTTAAAATCACGAATGACATTGCCATTGCCGTTGATCAACTGGGGACTCGTAAAGGTGCCATTGCGGTTTATTTAGAGCCATGGCATATGGATATTTCTGACTTCTTGGACTTGAAGAAAAACTCAGGCGAAGAGAGACGTCGCGCACACGATCTTTTCCCAGCACTCTGGATCAATGATCTGTTTATGAAACGCGTGGAAGCCAATGCGATGTGGACACTGTTTGATCCTGCAGAGGCAGGCGATCTTGCGGAAGTCTATGGTGAAGAGTTTGAGCGTCGTTACACTGCCTATGAGCAAAACGATGCCATTTCCAAAGAGTATGTACCTGCAAAAGAGTTGTGGAAAAAGATACTGACCAGTTATTTTGAGAGCGGAAGCCCATTCCTCTGTTTCAAAGACAATGCCAATCGTGCCAATCCAAATGATCATACGGGCATCATTCGAAGCTCCAACCTATGCACCGAGATCTTTCAAAATACGGCACCCAATCATTACAAAATCAAAATTGTGTACAATGACCAGAGCATTGATACCTATGAAGAGAGCGATTTGGTCACCGTCGATAGCGGCGTAACCAAAGAAGCCAAAAAAGTAACGGCTCTGGATAGCATCAATGGCAAAGATATTTTCATTGTTGAAAAAGAGATGGTTGAAGGCAAAACAGCTGTGTGTAACCTCGCTAGCGTGAACCTTTCAAAAATTCATACGAAAGAAGAGATAGAGCGAACGCTCCCTATCGCGATACGTATGCTTGATAATGTGATTGATCTCAACTTTTATCCACATGCTAAAGTCAAACACACGAACCTCAAATCACGCGCGATTGGTTTGGGCGTCATGGGCGAAGCACAAATGCTGGCAGAACAACACATCGCGTGGGGAAGTTATGAGCACTTTAGCAAAATCGATGAAGTGATGGAAGCGGTGAGTTACAACGCTATCTTAGCTTCTT
>DBTO01000011.1 GCA_002307095.1 Sulfurospirillum sp. UBA1314 | reverse complement strand
AGACAAATGTGCCATAGACGGCGATGCCTCTTTGATGAAACTTATCGACAATGTCGATATAATCACCTGAGTTTTTATTCCACTTTTTGCCCATTTGTTCAAGATTTTCATACACTAAAGATTCAAAGCCTATGAGTACAAACACACACCCAGAGCTTGCCATTTGATCCAAAAGTGTTTCATCTCGTGCGACATCAATACTAATTTGACACGACCAGCGTATGTTTAAGGGTGTGATTGCTTTTAAAAGTTTATGGAGATTCTCTTTAGTGCTGAACAAATTGTCATCCACAAAAAAGATAAGATGTTTTTTGTTGAGTGTTTGTAATTCAGCAACAACACTTTCAATGGGTCTAACACGTACTTTGTGATGATAAAAAGCTTCAATAGAACAAAAATCACAACTGTGCTTGCATCCTCGGCTAAATTGAATCAGCTCCACTGGCAGATATTTTTTAGTTTTAAAAATTGTTCTATCTAATTTATACGCATCCAAAGACATCTCATTAGGGTTGGTATAAATTTGTTTTAAGGCATCGTGTTCAAAATCTTCGAGTATCTGCTCCCAAACGCCCTCAGCATCGCCTATAACAACCACATCGGCATACTGCAATACTTCATCTGGCAACAGTGTTGGATGATACCCGCCCATCACAACGATAATATTTCTATCTCGATAGACTTTGGCGATTTCATACGCACGTCTTGCGGTAAACGTCTCCACCGAGAGTGCTACCATATCTGGCATATCGGTCTCAAAAGGAATGCGCTCTATTCTATCATCGTAAAAGGAGATAGTGACAGATGAAGGTGTCAAAGCGGCAAGAATACCCATTGCTAAAGGAGGCAAGGCATCTTTACTGCGACAATCTCCCATATTAGGGCGAATCAACGTTAGCTTTTTTAGCTTCATAAGAGTGCCGCCTCAGGTTTTAGAATGCCTACGGTTATCTTTTGAGCCATGTCTTGGCCTAAAAAGACACCGTCAATATGCGTGAGGTATTGTTTAGGCTTTAATCTTCGCTGTATTGCTTCGCACATAGGATCTTTTGAGTCAAAAGCGATTATACACACATCAGCACCCCTTTGTTGGATGAGAGAAGACGCCTCTCGAAGCAGTCGTATATTCCAATCATTATCGTTGGAGGCTGAGATAAAAAACGAGATATAAATCTGCTCTATCGCTTCTGCAATATTTGGCAAGACAACATTACCGCTTAACGTAGCATACACATTATACAAAAAGCGCACGGGGCGAGAGAGCCTTGGAGAATAGCCTCGAATGAGTGTTTGTTTGATTTTTCGTTGATCCCAGAGTGCAAACATCGCTTTAATCGCTCCAGATGAATCTTTCACGATATAAAAATCCTTGATACTAAGACCTGTATTTCCATTAAGAGATTGTAGCCACTCCATACGCAAGGTTGGAGCAAAATCATACTGGCGTGCATGGCGATTGTAAAAATCAACCATCAAAGGTATCTCTTCTTGCGTTATGAGTTGCGCCATCGTTAGGGGCGAGCTTTTTGCTTTAAAAGCAAAGGTACTCAATTGCGATAAAAATTGATACTGCGGCATCCCTTTGACATTGCCTTCTAACAATTTAATCGCTTTGTGGTTTTCACTGGCAATACTGGTGAGCATATACGGCAATGTCGTAGAAGGTAAAAAGATATTTTTAATAGAACGAAACCCCTCTTTTAAAAACTTTATCTTATGCCGGTAATGCGTATTTACCCTTAGGGAACCTAGATACAGAATCGTTTCAACTTTGTGCGATACAAACACTTCATAATAAGTTCCGCTGTACATACCAATCACTTTTTGTTCATGCGCATAGGCAATCACTGTAATGCTCTCTCCCATTAAATTTTGTGAAGCAAAATAATCTGGCTTTTTCTCCAAAGAAATCGCTACCCAGGAGCTCATCTCATTTTCATTAAGCAGTTGCTGTAAAGCTTCATTATCCGATTCTTTGGCTATTGTGTACGTTATATCATCCACCGTATAACTATTCATTGTCACGTACTTTAATTAGTGTGCCTTTGAAATTCTCATCGCCCAAAGGATAACCATTTCTTCCATCCACATCGTAACGGTGCATCCAATTGATGGGAAAATAGTTGCGAAGCATAAAAAAGTTGCCATAGTTTGCTTTTGATATCAAACGCTTAAGGATACTTTTAAAACCGTAAAATTGACGACGAGAAGTAACACAAAGCGTGGTAATCTCCTCTGGCAGAAGATTTTTAGGTTGAAAAGGAAGGTCATTGTAACGGTACTTCTCATCTAGCCACCATTTTTCATAGAGTAAACGACCCTCATTTTTTAGTTTTTCATACAAAGGTGTGGCAGGAAAAGGCGTTAGGTGATTGAAGGCAGCGATATAAAATTTTTGTTCAATCGCAAACTGGAGCGTTTCTTCAAAAGAGTCTTGTGTGTCATAATCATACCCAAAGACAAAGGTTGCGTAGATGCGTATGGCGTATTTTTGTAAGGCTTCTAAAGCGCTTGTGTATTCACCATGCTTGGTGTTAAATTTTTTATTCATTAAAGCAAGATTTTGTTTATTGAGAGTTTCAAATCCTATCAAAATGCCCATACATCCACTTTGATTCATCAAATCTAACAGTTCTTCATCGTAGGCACAATCAATGCTCATTTGCGTAATCCAACGAATTTTCAAGGGTATAAGGGCGCGCAATAGCTCTTTGGCTTGTTTGATATTGCCAATAAAATTATCATCCACAAAAAAGAAAATATTTTTTTCTTTTTGAATCGATTCTATCTCATTAACAATATCGCAAATAGGTCTATTACGATGGGAGCTGTGAAAAAAAGAGGCAACAGCGCAAAAATCACAAGAGTAAGGACACCCTCTTCCCGTTTCGATAAGCCCAATCGGCAAATAGCGTTTTGATTGAAAGATGGAACGGTCAGGTTTAACACCACGCAGATTAAACACCTCTTTACTTTGATAGACTCTTTTGAGTGTTTTATTTTTCAGATCCTCTATCACCTCATACCAAATCAATTCAGCCTCACCAATCACAATCGCTTCGGCATACTCCTTCACCTCATCAGGCATCAAGGTTGGATGAAATCCTCCCATAATAACAGGAATAGCTCTTTTGCGGTATTCACTAGCAATTTGATATGCACGTTTGGCGGTATAGGTTTCAACCGAGATAACAACTGCATCGGTCATGATGTCATAAGGGATTTTTTCCATTCGATCATCATAAAAACTCATTGTTACATCAAGAGGCATCAGCCCTGCAATAGTAGCCGCTGGAAGCGATTCCATTTGCCATGTTCGTATGTATTTTGTATGTTTTTTATGCCCAATGGCTGGATGGATGATGGTGATGTGCATGGCTTATCGTTTCTTACATGTAAAGGCACTAAAGGGATTTTGTAAAAGCGTTTCGACTTGCCAGTCGCAGTTATAGTAATTGTGTAAATGATGCGCATAAAAGCGATACCCAAGATTGGATGAGATGGCAAGGGGTTGAAAATTTCGTGCTTTGTAGAGTCGTTTGAGAATCGATGGATACGAATAAACAGTTTGCCAGACACGGCTATGTCCCTCTGAAAGTTCCAGTGGTGTCATATTTTTAGGCTCAAAAACGACATGCTGGACATCATAAAGCTCCCAATTTTTTGTCACGATACGGTTTTCACGCTCAAGTCGTATATAAAGTGGTGTCCCCGGAAAAGGTGTTAAAATAGCAAATCGAGGCAGGTCAATGCCCGTGTCTAAAACAAAATCAATCGTTTCATCAAAAGTCTCTTTCGTATCGTGGTCTAAACCAAAGACAAAACAGCCTTGAATCGCAATTTTGAGTCGATGCAATTTTTCAATCAACAATCGATAATCAATCGAGCTGTTAAATTGTTTATTCATCTCCTGCAAGCTAGCATCTGAAATAGATTCTATGCCTAAAAGTAAACCTTTACACC
>DBTO01000230.1 GCA_002307095.1 Sulfurospirillum sp. UBA1314 | reverse complement strand
TTTTCAAAACAAAATCCTTCTACATTTTTGCGGATTATAGCAAAGTTTCTTATTTATTATGGTAAAATCCGTTTCTCGAATGGGGCTGACATGGCTTCGACAGGAGTAGTTTTAGCTTATGGCTGCATGTCGGAAGTGAGGGTCTTCCGTTACACAACCTTCAATCAATAACTGCTAACAACAGTAACTATCGTCCTGCTTACGCACTAGCTGCATAAGTTTAATACATAAGGACTGCTTCTCCCTTTAATGCTATCTAAGGAGGATTGGGAAGTATCATAGCTATGATAGATATACTGCATGAACGCCTTTACATGCAGCGAAGTTAAAGGCTCGTTTTGCGTAGTTTTCTGATTGTTGTACGAAGCAAAATTAAACACTATCAACAATATCTAAGCATGTAGACGTCATAGGTGGCTATTTTTGGACTGGGGTTCAATCCCCCACAGCTCCACCATTCGAATTGATTTTAACTTGGTCAAATGGAAGTTCTCAAACTTCTGTTTCCACCCTGTTACCTTCCTCACCTACTCAACTTTTACCTATTTTTAGCACATCGCGTTACAACCAAAAGGAATTATGACATTATGAATATACTCTCAAAAAATGCACCCCTTGATGACTCTATTGCAAAAATGCAAATGATTTTAAAAGACCTTAGTTGTGGCATCACTTTTGCAACTGAAAAGCATCCGCTGAAAAACTGCTACTCGGTCAATTTAGCTTCTATCGAAGCACCTAACCACATCTACTCCAACGGCAAAGGCACACTCTCGCTTGCATCCAAAGCCAGCGCACTGGGCGAGTACATCGAAAGACTTCAAACCAATAACTGTTTTATCGACTTTCACCTTCCTAATCGCGCGTACTACCCAGACCAAAAGGTGTTTGAATTTGGAGGTGAGTACCTCAATCCCGCTTTACATGTAATCTATAATCCATCTCATGAAATGAGCCATGAAGACTTTGTGGATTTTAACAGCGATTATACAGACAAGATCGTAGCACTCCCATTTCAAAGCTTTTTTGCCAATGAACAAGTGTACATTCCTCTTAACATCCTGAGCAATCTTTATGTGAGCAATGGACTTGCGAGCGGAAATACGCCGGATGAAGCCAAAGTTCAAGCACTGAGTGAAATTTTTGAGCGTTATGCCAAAATTGAGATCATCAAAAATGGTTACGCGCTTCCAAAGTACCCAGAGGCTATCATCGCTACGTTCCCTAAACTGCATGCGGATTTGATGGAGCTTAGAAAAGCAGGTTTTATCGTTGAAGTGCTTGATGCCTCTCTTGGTGGCAAATTTCCTGTGACAGCCATTTCGCTCATTAACCCACGCAATGGCACACTGTTTGTCTCATTTGGCGCGCATCCGATTTTAGAGGTTTCTTTAGAGCGCACTATGAGCGAGCTGATGCAAGGACGAGGTGTTGAAAATCTTGACGCTTTTGAGATGCCAACGTTTGACATGAGCATCGTAGGCGATACGTTCAACCTTGAAGCGCACTTCATCGATTCTAACGGCAAAATAGGCTTTGGCTTTTTAAATGCTATCAAAAGTTTTGAGTATGCCCCATGGAACTATAAAGGCGAAGGAAGCGAAGCGGAGTACGCTTTTTTGTGTGACATCGTTAAGTCAATGGGCAAAGAGATTTACCTGCGTGAGTACACTTACTTAGACTTCTATTCATGCCATATGATCGTACCAAGTGTTTCTGAGGTTTACCCCATCGATGACATGGTCTACCAAAATCGTAACTGTGGCAAATTCATCCGTCATGCTGTGCTGAACTTCAAAGAAGAAAATCACGAGACGCTTTTAGAAACCATCGAGCCTTTAGAAGATTCACTCAATGTCGAAAAATACATCGGCGTCATTTTCGAGCAAAATTTCCAAATGATCGACCTCAAAGCGCAAGTCAATCTGCTTTTGGAAAATTACGAAGAGGCGCAAATGTTACTCTCGTTTAGTCAAAATCCTATGAGTAAACTTCTTTGCGAAATCCTCTCTTTGAGGGAGCAAAAACTTGTGTGGGCTGAATACGAAAGTGCTCTATGGGACATTTTCGGTCAAGAAAAAGTCGAACATGCGGTGAACATTTTAGATGGCAAAGCCTACCTTATCGATGTCAGCCTCCACCAACACTATGTGAATATTCTCGATATGTACGATAGACTCGAAGTGAAAAAAGCGGCTATCGTTGCTTAAAAACCTTTACATGTAAAAACGTAAACGATCAATTTTTACGTTTTTTCGTCTTCAAATGACTCCTTTTACACTATAATTATGTGCTTTAATTTAAATATATATTAAATTAATAAACTAAAAAGGAGTCAGAATGTTAATCGTGATTTTACTCGTAGCGATAGGATTTATCGTGCTTTCAACGAGCAAATGGAAATTACACCCTTTTATTGCCTTGCTCGTTGCGGCCTATGGAATTGCGTTTAGTGTGGGCATGAAATACGCCGACATCGCAAAAACCATCACATCAGGTTTTGGAAGCATTTTGGCGTACATCGGTATCGTCATTGTGCTTGGAACCATCATCGGTGTTATCTTGGAAAAAAGCGGTGCTGCCATTAAAATGGCAAACGTTGTTCTAAAAATTGTCGGTAAAGATCGCCCTATTTTGGCGATGTCTATCATCGGTTACATCGTTTCGATTCCTGTGTTTTGTGACAGCGGTTTTGTCATCTTAAACGCACTCAAACGCTCTATGGTCAAACAGCTCAAAGTCTCTGGTGTGGCGATGAGTGTGGCACTGGCAACAGGACTTTATGCCACGCATACGCTTGTTCCACCCACACCTGGTCCCATCGCAGCGGCAGGTAACTTGATGGTAGGAAATCTTGGTCTGGTCATTCTTGTGGGTCTTTTTGTCGCGATTTTTACGATGCTTGCAGGTTATTTTTGGGCGATCAAACGAGGACCACTCTACCAAAGTGGTGAAGACATGGACATCGATTTGGAAAAAGACAGCGAAGTCCAAGCCAAATACGGCACACTTCCAAGTGCCTTCAAATCCTTTGCACCTATTTTTATTCCCGTTCTTTTAATGGCGATAGAGAGCATTGCAAAACTTGCCTTTAAGGACTCTAGCGAAACGTTTATCTATAAATTTTTTGTTTTCTTAGGTCACCCTGCCAATGCCCTTTTTGTCGGTGTACTCTTTGCCAGCCTTTTACTTCCAAAATGGAACGAAGAGACGCTTTCAGGTTGGGTTGGAGAAGGCGTTAAAAATGCAGGTGAGATTCTCATCATCACAGGAGCTGGTGGAGCACTGGGGGCTGTTCTTAAAGCCAGTGGCATTGGTGATTACCTTGGTTTAACACTTCAAACGCTTAGCCTTGGCATCTTCGTACCGTTCATCATCGCAGCTGCGCTCAAAACCGCACAAGGCTCTTCCACGACCGCATTGGTGGTGACTTCGACCATTATGTATCCGCTTCTTGCCAATTTAGGACTTGATAGTGAAATGGGCAAAGTCCTCACCGTTATGGCGATTGGCGCAGGTGCACTTACCGTCAGTCATGCCAACGATAGCTTTTTCTGGGTTGTCTCACGCTTCAGTCAAATGGATGTTCCAACCGCGTACAAAGCTTTTACCATGGCAACGTTGGTTCAAGGAGTTGTGACCATCGCAGTCGTTTATGTTATGTCTGTTATCTTTATTTAATGCTCTTTAACTGCAGGCTCTTAGGAGCTTGCACCCTCTTTTTGCGCTTCTCTTAACTTGTCTTTTTTACTCTTGCGTTTTCCCTTGATGGGCGCACTTCCCTTCTCTTTTACAGGAGCCTCGCCTTCTAACTCAAACCCTTTGATCTGCTCTGTTTCAAGCTTCACACCACACCGTTTTTGAATCAGTGCAAAATGCGCCTTGTCTTCATGGTCTATAAATGAGATCGCCAAACCCTCTTTACCTGCACGTCCTGTTCGTCCAATGCGGTGGATGTAGTCTTCGGTGGAGCGCGGCAAGTCAAAGTTAATAACGCAGCTTACATCGTCAATATCAAGCCCACGCGAAGCGATGTCTGTGGCAAATAAAATGCGAATCTTACGCTCTTTAAACGACTTTAACGTCCAAGAACGATCTTCTTGAATAAGATCGCCATGAAAGGATTCCGCTAAAAATCCATGCTTGCGAAACTTCACCGCGATGTTATCTGCGGCACGTTTGTTTGCCATAAAAACAAGCACCAATTCCCATCTGTTTTCACGCAATAACTGGCGTAACAGTGGTGCTCTGTTTTCTTTGTTGACCTCGATGGCACGTTGTTTGATGAGCTCCACCGTTGGTGCTTCAGCTTCAATGCTCACTTCCACCGCACTTTTCGTTATCTTGGAAGCAATGGCTTGCATCTTTTCGGGATAGGTCGCTGAAAAAAGAAGATTTTGGCGTTTTTCTGGCAAGGCTCCAAGGATGGAGCTTAGTTCTTGCTCAAAACCAAGGTCAAGCATCTTGTCCGCTTCATCGAGCACAAAAAACTCGACACGAGAAAGATCAATCTGCTTTTTACTCATAATGTCCAGCAAACGCCCCGAAGTTGCGACCACGATGTCACACCCTTGTTGGATCTCATAGAGTTGCTCGCCGATCTTCTCACCACCGATGATGCTCACCACTTTTGGCTTTACATGTAAACATTTTCCAAAGCTCTTAAACGCCTCCGCAACTTGTACGGTAAGCTCCCTCGTAGGCGTTAAAACCAATGCCTTGATCTTCGCTTTTCCCTCACCTTTGGTCTCGCTCCAAAGCTCCAAGATGGGCAAGACGAACGAAGCACTCTTGCCACTTCCCGTTTGCGCACGAGCCATGATGTCTTTTCGCTCCAACACAAGAGGAATGACCTTAGTCTGAATCGGCGTGGGAGAGCTAAACCCAACCTGTTCAAGGGCTTTTTGAAGAGGCTGGGAAAGTTTTGAAAATGGCATGCACGTCCTTTGAGTCTTTATGCCATTGTAAGATAATCTCACTTTAGCAAAGGTTTGAATGCTTTACATGTAAAGCCACTACACCTCGATCAAGCCATCACTAAGTTCGTTTTTATCGTGCTTTTCGATGGGGAAGTGGTGTTCTAAAAGTGCTCCGATTTCCAGGATCGCTTGAAGGTAGCCCTCTTCAAAGTGATCCTTTTTGATATTGTGTACGAACGTATCGATCGTACTTTGCCACAGCGCATTGTCGATTTTGGAGCTGATCGCACTGTCAGCTATGATCTCTATGGACTGTTCGTACAGACTCACAAAAATCATCACCGCTTGGTAATTGCTTGTTTTTTGAAGCCCTAAAATTCTAAATGTCTCATGCGCTTTGAGTTTTGCCGCCTTGATCAAAGTGCTTTTTGGAAGAACAAAAAAGAGCACTTTGGGTACATTTAAAAACAACAGTAAAAGCATAAAACCAAGCAGTTGCGCTTCGTAAATATTTTTCGCTTCCATATCAGGTGCGAAAAAAAGCAACCCAAAAGGAATTAAAAGCGAAACAAGGCTTGTGATCAAAAGACTGATAGAGAGATAATCACCGCTTTTTTGCGTGACAACGGCAACCAACTCGCTGGAGGTTGTTGTCTCCATCTCAAAAATAGCTTTTTCAATTTTCTGTTTTGTTTCATGACTGATGTGATTCATTACCAACTCCCACTTGCACCGCCGCCGCCGAAGCTTCCGCCACCGCCGCTAAATCCTCCAAAGCCTCCACTTGAAGAGCTTCCACCACTGCCACTACCCCACGAAGTAGGCAATGAACCGCCACCAAAAGCACCGCCAACATAGCTCAATAAGAAAACAGCACCCATGACGAGAAGACTAAACACGATCATCGAAAATATAAACCAACTGATGATACCTGCAATGGCACTAACAAACAATGAAGGAAACAACCTTCTTTGGTTCGAGGTGTTAAAAGAGAGCATCGCGTTAAACACCACAAAGAAGAAAAATAAAAGAGGCACAACAAACGAATGATGTGAGACCTTTTTCGTTGTTTCATCGGCTTTATACTCACCTTTAATCGCGCTAATAATCGCATTTACTCCATTTGTTGCACCTTCAAAATAGTTCTTTGCTTTAAAAGATGGCAAAATGGTGTTTTGAATGATACTGCTAGCGATTGCATCGGGAAGTGAGCCCTCAAGTCCGTAACCAACTTCGATGCGCACTTTTCGCTCGTTAGGCGCGATGATAAGCAGTACCCCGTTGTTGTGCTCTTTGGTTCCAATGCCCCACGTCCGCCCAAGCTGATACCCGAAATCTGCAATATCATACCCTTGAAGCGACGTGAGTGTCACCACCACGATTTGGTTACTTGTCGCACTCTCATGCGAAGAAAGTGTACTCTCTAAAGATACTTTTTGCGATGCACTAAACAACCCCGCCTCATCAACGACGTGCGAATTATTGGGCGTTGGAAAGGTGATGGCTCCCCAAAGTGCTGTCGCACAAAGCACCCCTGCTATGATGCTTTTAAAAAGTTTCATACCCAAGCCTTAAAAAGTGACTTTGGGTGTTGCGCTCTCCGCTTGCGTGGCGGTGAAATTTTGTTTGACCTGTGCATCAGGGTAAAAAATAGAAGCAATCCATTTTCCTGGAATCGTTCTAATCTCAAGGTTGTAATTTTTTACCGCTTCGATGTAGTCACGTCTCGCCACAGCGATTCGGTTTTCCGTTCCTTCAAGTTGCGCTTGAAGACTGAGGAAGTTTTGGTTGGCTTTTAAGTCTGGATAGCGTTCTGAAACCGCCATAAGGCGAGAAAGTGCGCTACTAAGACCGTCTTGCGCCGCTTGATACGCCTTAAACGCTTGAGGATTGCTCAATACTTCAGGTGTCAAAGTGATCTGCCCTACTTTGGCTCTGGCTTCCGTAACCTGTGTTAACACCTCTTTTTCATGCTCGGCATAACCTTTGACCGTGGCGACAAGGTTAGGGATCAAGTCACTTCTTCGTTTGTACTGGTTATCGACAGCGGACATCGCTGCGACAACATTTTCATCCAGTCTGGGAACATTGTTAATTTTCGGAACAATGACCATCGCCGCAATGACGACAACAATACCTAATGCGATTAAAACGTTCTTCATCCATCCACCTTTTTTTGATTTGAGTTCATTATATAAATTTTGTCGTTAATCTTATCTTCATAGATTTTAGAATGATTCGCTGGTGTCAAAAGTTTACATGTAAAGAAACATTCGGCTATGATGGCGCATTTTTAAAGGAGACAGCATGACATTTGAGCTAGAGGAAGCACACATCGAGTTATTTAAACTGCTTAAAGTAATGGGTATAGCCGAAAGTGGCGCACATGCAAAGATGCTCATCGAAGAAGGCGCGGTCAAACGAAACGGCGAAGTGGAGACGAGAAAGCGCGCGAAGATCATTGTGGGAGAGAAGATCGAAGCGGGTGGTGAAATCATCGAGGTTAAAGCGATTTGCCGATGAAATAATACGCAATTAATATAAAAAAGTATTGGTTTCTCTAATGTAATGTGGAGTATAGTTTCTCCTTCATTTACACACTTCTATGCACCCTCAAAAACATTTTTGTCGCTACTGCATTCAAAAAGGATGACTAAACAATGCTAAATTTGAATAAAACAAAGCGAATTGCTGTTTTTATTTTAGGGCAATTCATCATGGCGCTTGGTGTTTCACTCTCGGTCAAAGCCAATCTTGGAGTTTCACCTATCTCGTGTGTACCGTATGTGTACAGCTTAACGATGTCACTTAGTTTGGGTGAGTTGACCATTTTACTCAACCTTGTTTTTATTGCCCTACAAATAGCAGTTCTGCGCAAAAACTACCAATGGATACAGCTTGTGCAACTCCCTTCTGTCATCATTTTTGGGTACTGCATTGATCTTACGATGCATCTGCTCTCTGCGTTTTCCCCAACGTCGTATGTCGCACAAGCTTTTTGGTGTTTAGTGGCGTGCTGTGTGTTGGCATTTGGCATCTTTTTGCTCTTAAAAACAAAACTGACCTATTTGCCGCTCGATGGTTTGGCAGTTGCGATTTCACAAACGTATCATAAAGAGTTTGGTAAAGTCAAAATCAGTTTAGACAGTTCCATGGTCATTATCGGTGTTATCAGCTCTTTTACTTTTTTAAATCGCTTGGAGGGCATACGCGAAGGCAGTGTTGTTGCCGCGTTACTCGTTGGAGCGTTGATTAAATTTTACAGTACCAAATTGGTGTTTGTCGAACAATGGCTGGGAACACACACCGCGCCTCAAATACAAAGCACGCAAGAAGCAGCGCTCAACTCTTTGGTCATTACCATTTCAAGAGAGTACGGCA
>DBTO01000199.1:3829-8063 GCA_002307095.1 Sulfurospirillum sp. UBA1314 | reverse complement strand
ATTTTTTTATAGCGTACCGCGATCCTCTTTTTGGTGTCATTATCTTGTTTGCGATTGTCTTTGTGATCTCATTTTCCAACTATTGGTGGGGTGTTTTTAAAAACAAAGAAGAGAAGCAAAGCATCGATAAATTTGTTAAAAAATTTGAAATTGTCACCGATGAAAACGAGTATAAAAAGCTCCTCGAAGACGCTTCCATTCCACTCGAATCTCTAGCCCTGCTTGCCCATGCGTATGGCAAAGGGGGTGATTATGAAAAAGCGATCAACATCTATCTGGTCACGCTCAAACGCGTTAAAGGCAAAGATGAGAAGCAGTACCTTCTCTCTACGCTGGGAAAGACCTATTTTAAAGCGGGTTTTCTTCGTCGAAGTTCCGAAGTCTTTTTAGAGTCACTGCACCTGCATCCACGCAACGAGGAGTCTTTGAAGTATTTAACGGTCGCGTATGAGCAACTTCAAGAGTACACCAAAGCTGAAGAGGTGCTAGACTCCTTGGAAGAGTTGGGTGCTAAAGTTGGGGTGCAGAGAGCTTATTTGAAAGCGCTGAGCACGATTAAAGACAGTCGCCTTAAAGAGGGCGAAAAAGTTGAAAAACTGCTTGAACTCTCCTCCTCAGCGCCTTTTTTAAAGCGAAAATTGTTTGAATATATGCTGGAAAATGGGATCAAAATTGAGCAGAACTTTTTTGAAATCTTACCGTTTCGAGGTATGATGGATCTGCTGTGGTATGTGGATTTTAGGGTGTATGATATTCTTACATGTAAAGATCCTCTCGTGCGGCAAATCGCGATGGCACGGGGTTTAACACCCTATGTCGAGCCCAAGAGCGAAGCGCCGTTTGCGCTTGATGTTTTAGGCAAACTTCACAGTGTGGGGTATACGAACGCAAGCATCAGTTTTGAGTACCTCTGCTTTGAATGCAAACACGTTTTTCCGATTCATTTTTACAGGTGTCCGCACTGCCAAAGCATCGACACCGTAACGATTCAAACCAACCTGATTAAAGCGGATCATGAAGAAAATATCTCTTTTCTGTGATGGCTCGTCCTTAGGCAATCCTGGGGCGGGTGGGTATTGCGCGATTTTACGGTTTGGCACGACCGAGCGCATCGTCAGTGGCGGAATGGCAAACGCTACAAACAATCAGATGGAACTTTTGGCGGTCATTGAAGGCTTAGCAGCCCTTAAAGAGCCGTGCGATGTGACACTCATTAGCGATTCGAGTTATGTGATCAAAGGCATTAACGAGTGGCTTGAGGGGTGGAAACGCAAAAACTTTGCGAAGGTGAAAAACCCTGAACTGTGGCAGCGCTACCTTGATGTCTCCCAAACTCATAAAGTGCGTGGCATTTGGGTTAGAGGACATGACGGGCATGCAGAAAATGAGATGTGCGACAAAATCGCCAAAGAAGAAGCAACCAAAATTAAAATAAGTTAGCAAGCTTTTCTGCCTCGTAAGAGGCTAGCTTTAGTGCCCTAGTGGCTAACGTAGCTTTTTGGGCTTTGCCTAAAAAGCGTTGTAAAATAATAAAGGAAAGATAATGCAAAAAAGATTAGAAGCGATACAGAAGCGCTTGGGTTATCAGTTTAGGGATCAAAACCTGATAATCGAGGCACTGACACACAAAAGTTCCAAACAACCTTACAACAACGAGCGCCTTGAATTTTTAGGTGATGCGGTTTTAGATCTCATCGTGGGCGAGTATTTGTACCATGAATTTACCGAAGTCGCGGAGGGTGAACTCTCCAAACTTCGTGCTTCCTTAGTGAATGAAAAAAGCTTTGAAAAGCTCGCACGACTGCTGCATTTGGGTGAATACATCTACATCTCCTTAGCCGAAGAGAACAACAATGGGCGCGAAAAACCCTCCTTGCTCTCCAACGCATTTGAAGCGATCATCGGCGCTCTTTACCTTGAAGCAGGACTTGAAAAAGCGAGGGATTTGGCGGTGGCACTTTTGGAAGAGGCATACCCCAAAATCGATATGGACGCCATTTTTAGAGACCATAAAACCACGCTTCAAGAGCTTACGCAAGCCCATTTTGGGATGACACCAGAGTACCGTTTGGTGCGCTCCTTTGGACCGGATCATAAAAAAGAGTTTGAAATTGCTGTTTCTGTACGTGGACGTGATCTCTCCATCGCGAGTGGCAAAAGTAAAAAAGAGGCGCAACAAAAAGCGGCGATGTTGGCGTTGGAGATTTTGAAAAAGGAAACGCGATGAACACCTTTGGCAAGCGTTTTTGTTTTACAACCTTTGGCGAGTCGCATGGCAAGGCGATCGGATGTGTGGTCGATGGTGTTCCTGCAGGCCTAGCCATCGATGAAGCGTTTATTCAAAATGAGTTAGATCGTCGCAAACCGGGACAAAATAAGTTTGCTACCGCCCGTAAAGAGGGTGATCAAATCGAGATCTTAAGCGGTGTTTTTGAGGGGCTTAGTACGGGCACGCCCATCGCGATGGTCATTTTCAATGAGAACCAAAAAAGCGGTGATTACGAGAGTGTCAAAGACCTTTTTCGCCCAGGGCACGCCGATTTTACCTATTTTCACAAATATGGCATTCGAGACTACCGTGGTGGTGGACGCTCAAGTGCACGCGAAACGGCAGCGCGTGTAGCCGCTGGTGCGATTGCCAAATTACTTCTAAACTCTTTACATGTAAAGGTTCAAAGCGGCATTTGCGCCATTGGGGGCATTGAAGCTAAAAGTTATGATTTTGCGCGTGTCAGTCAAAGTGAGATTTACGCGCTCGATGCCAGTGTCGAAGAGGCGCAAAAGGCGGCGATTTTAGAAGCAAAAAATGCCCATGATTCTGTGGGTGGCGTGGCACTGGTGCAGGTTGTGGGCGCTCCTATCGGACTGGGTGAGCCGATCTATTATAAACTTGACGCGCTGTTGGCGGAAGCGATGATGGGCATTAACGGCGTCAAAGGCGTGGAGATCGGTGAAGGGTTTGGCTCTTCAGCACTCAGAGGCTCAGCCAACAACGATGCGATCACACAAGAGGGGTTTGCCACCAACCACAGCGGCGGCATTTTGGGCGGTATGAGTAATGGCGATGTCATTACATGTAAAGTCTATTTTAAACCGACCCCGTCTATTTTTATCGCCCAAGAGACGATTGATACCAACGGAAATGCGCTTACATGTAACCTCAAAGGAAGGCATGATCCGTGCATCGCAGTACGTGGGAGTGTCGTAGCAGAATCCATGGCGGCTTTGGTCATCGCCGATCTGCTACTTCTCAATCTTGGATCGAACATTGAACAGCTTAAACGCGTTTATATGTAGAGGCGTGGCTACGAGATGTAGCCACACAGTTAACTGATCAATAGAACGATGTGATAGGTGATAAATGCAAGCACCCATGCGGTTAAAAACGTAAAAAGCACAAGATAGACCGTGTATTTGATGCTCTCAGCCTCTTTGGCAAACACAGCCGTTGCTGCAAGGCATGGCAAGTAGACCATAACAAAGACGATAAACGCCATCGCAGAAGCTAAACTCATATTGGAAGCGATGATCTCACGAAGCGAGTTGTCCTCTTCCGTTACTTTATCGCCTAACGAGTAGAGCACACCCAATGTTGAGACGATGACCTCTTTGGCTGCCAAACCACTAATCGTAGCGACGCCCATTTTCCAGTCAAAACCAAGCGGTGCAAACGCTGGCTCAATCGCTTTTCCCATAACACCAAGGTAAGTGCTTTCCACTAATTTTTCATGTTTTTCGTTTTCAAGTGCAGCAATTTGATCTTCAATTGAAGTGGACTCCTTAACCTCAGTTTCAGCAGTCGCTTCTTCTGTCACTTTTGTCTCTTCGACGACTTTTACTTCGTCCGTTACCTCTTTGTTTGCCTCTGCCATTTCAGCAGGCGCTGCTGCGTCGCGTTGTGCTTGAAGCATTTCGATTTTGGTCGTATACTCCTCTTCGATCAAGCTATTCTTTGGATAAGAGCTGATAAACCAGATGAGCATGGACGCCATCAAAATAAACGTTCCTGCTTTTTTAATGTACATGGCTGACTTAGAATAGACCACGAACCAAAGCAGTTTGAGGCTTGGAAGACGGTATTTTGGCATCTCCATAACAAACGGCTCATCTTCACCTTTAAACGCCGTTACACGCAAAATCTTAGCTGCGATCAGTCCTAAAAGAGCACCGATGATGTAGATGGCAAATAGGGCATTTCCTGCCATACTTTCATCAAAAAAAGCACCTGCAAACA
>DBTO01000199.1:0-3559 GCA_002307095.1 Sulfurospirillum sp. UBA1314 | reverse complement strand
ACAGAACATACACCGGAAGACGTGCCCCACAACTCATGAAACCGATGATAAACATCGTAAGCAAACGGTCTTTTTTGTTTTTAAGCGTACGTGCCGCCATATACGCAGGCACAGAACAGCCAAAACCCGTGACAAGAGGAACAAAGCTCTTACCGTGTAGCCCAAATTTATGGAAAAATCCATCGAGCAAAAACGCGGCTCTGGACATATAACCGGTTGTTTCCAAAAGCGCAATGCCTAAGAATAAGATCATAATATTTGGAAGGAACATGATGACGCTTCCCACACCCGCGATGATACCATCGACAATGAGTGATTTAAGCGCCTCATTGGTGATGGACTCACCCAGCGTTTCACCCAGCCAACCAAATCCTCCTTCAATCCAGTCCATCGGAACTTGACCCAAAGTAAATGTGAGTTGAAAAAGTCCCCACATGAGGAAAATAAAGATAGGAAGACCGAGGAGTTTATGAATTAAAATCGTGTCGATTTTTTGCGTTAGATTTCTATTTTTTACTTGGGTAAGCGTGAGAACTTCAGCACTTAATCCAGCTGAAAATGCGTTATGCTGGCGATTAATCACCTCTTCGATCTCTTCGCACTGAGAGTACATGTAAACATGCCCAAGGGCATTATTGAGAATGGGTTGGAGTTCAATATACAAAGGATGTTCATGGATGAAAGCATACATCTCTTTTTTTTGCCACAAAAGTCCGACAGCGATTTGACGGTTTGTGAGCCCATTGTTGGCATGAAAATGTTTGTCATCTAAAAATTTTACGATGGATTGGAGTTGCTCTTCGACTTCATCGCTGTAGATAATTTTAGGCTCTACAAGTGGATTTTTGCTTACATGTAAAATCTTTTCCACCAAAAGATCAATGTTGGTTTTGGTTTTAGAAGAGACACAAATACATGGAACGGAGAGGATTTTGCTCATGGCGTCAGCATCAATATGGATACCTTCTTTTAAGGCTTCATCGTCCATGTTGAGCGCAATAACCATCTTCTTTTGAAGCTCCATAAGCTCAGCGGTGAGCATCAAGTTACGCTCCAAATTCGTTGAGTCGATGACATTTAAAATGAGATCGTATTGGGCGCTCAGTAAAAAATCTTTGGTGACTTTTTCATCACTCGCAAAATCTTCGAGTGAATATAGACCGGGAAGATCGATAAATTCAACCGTAAAATCTTCCGTGCTAAGACGTGCGGTTGCTTTTTCAACGGTAACACCTGCAAAGTTTCCGATTTTAAGATTGGAGCCACTGATGGCATTGGCAAGATGACTTTTGCCTACATTAGGTTGTCCGACAAGGGCAATAACAAGTTTCTTCACAACTGTGCCTCCACTTCAATCAGTTTGGCTTCATCAAAACGAAGGGCAACCGCGCTAAAGCCTAAAGCAACTTTAATCGTGTTTTTTTGAAGGCTTGTCTCAACGACTTCAACCTCTTTACCGATGTTAAGTCCTAAGGAGAAAAGACGTTTTTTCAATGTGTGCTGAGCATGAATCTGCTTAATGAGCACTTTTTGATTTTTAGTGATTTGCGATAAATCTACCATATTCATAATCCTTTTTTTCATCGAAACAGAACCACCTAAAAACTATATTAGTAATGTTTTGATAATTATTATTGAAATAATAGGTGAAAAAAGCTTTGAATTTGCTTTATTTTGATTTCCACTATCAACGTTTTCGAATGTCTAAAACAGTGAAGGTTGCGAGAGTGCTTTAAGTTTGAACGATTTTCGGTGAATGTCGCAGTAGCCAAAGGCTTTGATTTTTTCGACATGTAAAGCACTGCCATAGCCTTTGTGTTTCTCAAATTCGTACTGAGGATAGGTAGGAGCAATTTCGTACATATAGCGATCACGACTCACTTTGGCTAAGATACTTGCCGCACTGACTTCTGGTACCTTGGCATCAGCTTTGACCATCGTTGTGATGCCCGAAACACCAAAATTGCAGTTACCGTCCATTAAAATCTCATGCTCCGAAAAATGGGCTTTGATCGTTTCGATGGCGTACCTGAGGCAAGCACTGAGCCCTTTGGTATCGACCATGGTATGATCGCAAAAGACGATTTTGAATTCGGCTTTACTTTGAAGAATCTCGAAAAAGGCTTCACGCTGTTTTTCGCTGAGCTGTTTGGAGTCATTAAGCCCTGCAACGCTCTCTTTTAAAACAACACCAGCCACCACGAGAGGTCCGGCTAAACAGCCACGTCCAGCTTCATCAATTCCACATAACATTGCACTCCTTTTAATCTTTACATGTAAACGAAGTTTAGTGTAGATTTGCTAAAATGTCCCAAAGGATTTAAAACATGTTCCACGAAAAAGAAGATCTTGAAAAAGCGTTCAATAAAGAGCTTTTTGTCATCAAAAATGATCTGTACTATCAGCAAATTGATCTGACGAAAAACAAGAAAAAGGAACTTTTGCGTGTCGACATCTCGTACAAACCGCATAGCACGCTCAGCGGTGACACCTACTCCCTTCGTAAAACCAACGATGGACGGTTAGTAGGATTTATTGCTGATGCGATGGGCAAAGGGCTCTCTGCGGCGATGAGTGCGATGGCAATCACCCGATTTTTAAACTACTTTTTTGATGAACTCGAAGAGGAAGAGGGTTTTGTTTTTGATGTCTGGATCACCAAGACGCTCAAATTTTTACAAAAAAATCTGTTTGATGAAGAGATCATGAGTATTTTGTTGGTGGAGTATGATATTCACGCATCGGTTATTAAGTACGCTTCGTGCGGTATGCCCGCTTTTTTCATTATCAGTGAAAAAGGGGAGGTTCAATCAATTCGCAGTAACAACCCTCCTTTAAGTGTTTTTACACAAAGTGTGCGTAGTAACATCCTTCCTTCCGTGCCGATTGCAAAGATGCTCTGCTACAGCGATGGGCTTAGTGAGAGCCTAATTCACGGTGGAAAACTTTACGCTTCGTGTTTAAAAGAGGATTTCATAGATTCGATTTGTGTGAAAGATTTTCGCGATAAAGTGAAAGAGCGTATTGGTAAAGGGGATGATGATCTAACTTACATTTACATCCAAAAACTGGAAATTCCTAAAACATTTAAAGTTCTTCGTATTCCAAGCACCTATGAAGCGATTGATGAAGCACTGCTTGGCATTACACAGTATCTTAAAGCATGTCATATCGATAGCAAAACATCAGGTCAGATTATGCTCACCCTCTCAGAACTGCTGCTCAATGCTTTGGAGCATGGCAGTTTTGGGGTCGATAAAGCACGGAAGAATTATCTGATGGAGCACAATGTATTTGATGAGGAGATGCTGCGGCTTGAAAAAGTGCATCAGCACAAAAAGATCAAGATCGTCTATGGCATTATCCCCAATGGCAAGCGCGAACTTTTTGAAGCCACGATTAGCGATCAAGGCGAAGGGTTTGATACAATGGTGCTCAAAAACATTGTCCTCAATGCCGAGAAGTTTAGCGGGCGAGGGTTTGTCATTATTCGCAAACTTTTGGATCACTTCTATTTCAACAAAAAAGGCAATGCCATTACGATTCAAAAATTCATCAC
>DBTO01000010.1:21971-32771 GCA_002307095.1 Sulfurospirillum sp. UBA1314 | reverse complement strand
GGCATCTAATCTTCAAGCTAGAAGCTATCCGTGAACCGTGATAGCTTCTAGTATCCACACTTTGTAACTGCTCCAAAACTTTACATGTAAAATCAACATCTATTATATTTACGAACCTACTTTACCTAAATAGGCTATTTTCATGCTACGAATTTAATGTAATATTCTCTTAAGAGCTAATTGTGTATTAACTATGAAAATTACAGAAATGTATACTTTTCTTTTGAAAGAATCCCTTGAAAAGGGATTAAAGAGTATTTTAAAAATTTTCAAATATAAAAATTTTAAATATGACGTTAATTTAAGGAAGTAGTTGTTGATTTTAATAAAAAAAGAATATAAAGACAAATGCAAAATATATATCATTGACTTCCTTTCTTTTAAAATCTCTTTTTTCATTCTACCTCTGTAAAAATAAATAATAACTTAAAATGAGAAATTCTTCTCTGTTGATAACTTGGACTATAATTGCCATCGCAATATGCTCAGCATAAATAAATATGCTTTTTTTGCATATTTATTATAAATCACCAGTTTTCTTATAAAAAATAATACTTTTCGTTATTAACTTTAAGGTTATAATGAATAATATATCACTTTAATATCACAGACAATCAGATTTATTTTGTAATACTCTAAGAGGGGCCTCTATTGAGAAGTATACAAGTATCTGGTGGTATACCATGTTAAGGCGTTTTGTTTCAAAATTACATAATCCTTGGCATTCCACTATTTCAGTTTCAGATCATATTCTTTTACCAGATGAATTTATATGGGCAGTAGGTAGCATCTGTGCGCTTAATCGCATAGCATTTGATCCTCAACTTATATTGAATCAATTTCCATTGCCATTAAGCATGGATTCATTGATCCGTGCTATAAGACATATGGGTTTTAAAAGTAAAACACTTTCTCGAAAACCACATTTGCTTAAAAACCTCTCTTTCCCATGCTTCGCCTTTATAGTATCTTCAAAAACTCAAGAGGATAATATTGCCTCTATAGCACTACTTACCGATGTCACCGATGAGCGTGTGATGATGTTTGAAGCCAATACCAACACACCTGTACAACTCTCGCTAGAAGACTTTTCAAAACGCTATTTAGGTAATGTGATTCTAATCGCAAAAGAGCAAGAGAGCTTAAGCGACCCCGATGCAGTTAAAAGTCAAGAAAAAGGCAATTTTGGTTTTTCATGGTTTTTACCAGAACTTCTTAAATATAAAAAAGTATGGAGCGATGTCCTCTTAGCGTCACTTGTCATTCAACTCTTAGCCCTAGGTACACCTCTTTTTACACAAGCGATTATTGATAAAGTTGTTGTTCATCGAACGGAAAGTACCTTGATGGTCATTGCCTTTGGACTGTGTGTTTTTATGGTGTTTTCTTCCATTCTTTCATGGGTTAGACAGTACTTAGTCCTTCATACCGGTAACCGTGTCGATGCTGTTTTAGCCGCAGGCGTGTTTGATCATCTGTTTAAACTTCCCCCTCGTTACTTTGAAAACAGACCTACCGGTGTTATCGCGGCACGTTTACATGGTGTAGAGACGATTCGAGAGTTTATTGCCAGTGCTGCTGTCAGTTTGGTGCTAGATCTTCCTTTTTTGGTGATCTTTGTAGGCATTATGTTTTACTACAGCGTGATGCTGACATTGGTGACCTTAGCAGTTTTAAGCGTGATTGCACTTATGAGCTTTTTTGTAGCGCCACTGTTTCAAACCCAACTCAATGAGCAGTTTCTACTAGGTGCTCGCAATCAAGCTTTTTTAACAGAGTATATCTCCGGTGTTGAAACCGTGAAAAGTCTTCAGATGGAGCCTCAGCTTCGTTCCCGTTTCTCGGATTATTTGGCGGAGTATCTTCTTGCTACCTTTAAAACCAAACAGCTTGCCAATACCTACAATACCATAGCCACATTTTTAGACCAGTTTTTAACACTGCTCATTTTGGTCTTAGGGGCGTATACCGTTATGAAAAGCACAGAGTTTACCATCGGTATGCTTGTCGCTTTTCAAATGTTCTCGGGCAAACTCTCTCAACCTGTTATGCGACTCGTAGGCCTTTGGCAACAATTCCAGCAAGCCTCTTTATCCGTTCAACGTCTTGGTGATGTTATGAATGCTCCTACTGAGCCTTATACCATGCAACCTTCTCGCCTTAAAGAGGGCAAAGGTGCCATTGAAATCGATAGCCTTGGTTTTCGTTATAACGAACAACTTCCATTTTTATACGAAGACTTCTCACTCAATGTTCAAGCGGGTTCCACCGTTGTCATCATGGGACCATCAGGTTCGGGTAAAAGTACCTTTGCAAAAATCCTTCAAGGGTTTTACCAACCTAACAATGGTCGTATTCGCATCGATGGAACGGACATTAAAAACTTTTCAGCCAATGAACTGCGTCACTACTTTGGTGTTGTTCCTCAAGAGACAGTCCTGTTTTCAGGAAGCATTTACGACAACCTTTTAGCGGCCAATCCTCATGCGACCTTTGAACAAATCGTTCAAGTGTGTAAACTCTCAGAGATTCACGAAACCATTGAAAAGCTTCCTCAAGGCTATAAAACCGTTATAGGTGAGCGAGGAGCAGGGCTTTCAGGTGGACAAAAACAACGCCTTGCGATTGCACGAGCACTGCTTAAACGTCCAAAGATTCTCATCTTTGATGAAGCAACGAGTGCCCTTGATGCAGGGACAGCGGAACACTTTGCGGCAACGGTCAATCAACTGCATGGCAAAGTCACGATGCTCTTCATCACCCATGCACTTCCTAAAAGTCTAAAAGTCGATAACATCATCCGCATTGGCGACACTACTACCATAGCACCCACGAAGGAGATAGCAACCGCATGACCATACGATACGCAACCTTAGAAGATATCCCTACCTTTGTAGAGATTGGAAGATTTTTCCATGCACGCACACGGTTTAAAGACTATGCCTTTGATGAAAAACGTTTAACATCTCAGTTTAGAGCTGTGATAGAGACAGGGCATAAAAATGGAACTCACTGCTTCTTTGTAGCTGAAGACAGTGAAGGAAAAGGAGTTGGTGGACTTATAGGGTGTGTGGAACGTCATTTCTTTTCAGACCAGATCGTTGCTAGCATCGTTCATTACGATGTCATTCCTGAGCGAAGAATGAGTGGAGCAGCGCTAAGACTTTTGAAAGCCTTTCGGACATGGGCAGAAAACAGAGGTGCTGTTGAACTCTCTGCAGGTGTGAACAGTGGTGATGATTCCGGCAAGATGGATAAATTCTTCAAACGACTCGGTTTTAGCCCCGTTGGTGGGAATTATGCGTTAAAGCTTTAGCTTTACATGTAAAGAATCAAATAACACCAAAGGAGGCAATTTATGGGCTTTATGAAAAGGTGGCGTGAGTTAAAAAAACGACAATTAAAAACCAAATCTCAGGAGGTAATATGAGACAACATAAATGGTTACAAGGGCAAGTGAAACCTTTACATGTAAAGGAGAAAAAAACGAATGAATAAACTAAAATCTATCGGGTATCTTCAAAAGTTACTCTATGGATGGGTGCTTATATGTTTTTTCCTTCTCCAAAACGTTTATGCATCTGAAAACGTTGTGATTCAGCAACTCACATTGGATAAGTCATTTGGTCGCTATATTAAAACAGTTAGTGATATACGAACACCTTTCTTTTTAGATACGAAAGGCCATGTATGGGCATACCAGAAACCTTTAATTCACGAAGAACCCATTCAGCTTCCTGATTTGAATAATATTGTGCATATTGCACCATTTATTGCCGTTGATCGTAAAGGGGATGTTTATACATGGGGATTTAAGATAAAACTCTTAGTGCCTGAGGAAGTAGATGCAGCATTTGATGAAGAGGTGGCAATGTTTTATAGCCCTGCTAAAAAAGTAGAAGGACTTAAAGATATCGTCTATGTTGCGTACAATGCTGGGCATTTTGCAGCGATTGACAAAACAGGGAAAATTTATCATTGGTATGCTTTGAATGAGAGTGAACGTACGATGATAGATGGGAAAGTAGATTATCCTAAAGATTATGTTAAATGGCGACACAATGTTCATTGGGATGGCATTAATGCAATGGATTACTCAAGCATGTATGTCATTGATTCGGATAAAGAAGCGATAAAAATCGCCATTAATTACAGGGGTGTTCTTGCTCTCAATAAAGACGGTTCCGTTTATGGATGGGGAATATCAATCTCAGGGCAAGAGATCATTTCCAACGAGCCTTTAAGTAATGATGTTATTTTTTATGTTGATGCCTCTTTGCATGTGACAGACATTGCCCTCAATCCATTTCATACAGCATTTATCTCCGATGGAAAAGCGCATTTTTACGGTGGATGTGATCTCGGAGGAAGAGATATAGGCAATGGTAAGCCATGGACACCAGGTGTATTAATGGATCATGTTATACCACAAGCAAACCTCAAAAGTCTGTATTTAACGAACAATGATAATGTGGATTACGATGTATTGTTAGATACTCACGGTTCGGTATGGCATGTGACGGCACCTACGCCTCCTAGTGTGAAACAAAAAGAGCGATCTTTATGTGATTATAACCTCCAACCTAGGGATCGTCCTTATGAAAAGCCTCCGTATAATTTTTTTGAAGAAACGCACTTTAAGCAAGCTAATGAATGTTGTGTTCTTGATCAAAATGGAAGTGTATGGCATATTGGTCATGAACTTAATGTTACTAATTATCACTTCACAACTAAAACGGTTTTGCGAAAAGCTGACTTTCATCACAATTTAACTAAATAACACAAAGGAAAAGAATATGGCAAATACGTATGATGGAGAAAAAATAGTTAACAGTGCCAAAGAACGCTTTTTTTCACTTGGTCGTCCTTGGACATATGCTCTACCAAATGACAGGGGTTTATATAATGGTCAATGGATTCGTACGGCAAAGACTACCGTTGCTTCACTAGGTAGCAATGGTGAAACTATATATACACCTGGGGTAATGGTATCTGCACCGGCAATTGAATGTAGTCATTTTGTACGGCAAGCACTATTAGCAGCGGGCTACAAGGTAAGTTATGGAACTTCTACCTTCTTTAATCATTTATTGGGAGTAGGGCAACTTGATAACACGCAACTTGAGTCTTATACTCTGTGGTCTGAAAAATATCAAACAGTATCATCTAATGAAGTTCAAAAGGGTGATGTCGTTGTTTTTGATGGGCATGTTGGTATCGTACTTAAGTATGACCCTAAAACAGGCGATGGACTCTATGAAGGAGCTCAAAGTTCTGGGCTTTCGAATGAAGTAAAATTTTCAACTAATCCAGGTTCAAAGGAATTTTGGGGCGCAACAAAGCATTGCAATGGCTTTGTTCGTGTCAAAGATGAAGCGTATGATCCAGATGCAGCTCAAAAAATACTTAATCAGATTGATGCTAATGTTAACGGAGCACTTTTTATAAATGATCCAAATCGCCAATTATATTTTGAAGGTATTACTCCATCGCCTAATCCATTTTCAAGAAGTGAATATGGTGGTGGTAATGGAGATAGCGATATAACATACCAATACCAAATTGATGAAAATGGGAAGAGTATCGGCGATACATGGATTTCCTCAGAGGGAAGCTCTGGCACTGATACATATAATACAGATGGATTGATTGATAAGAGTGATTGGATTGACTCCAATGGTACGAAGTATCAAAGGTCTTATGAATATAGCGGCAGAGTTCTAACAAGCGAAGTCTGGTCTGCATCGGACGGGAGTAGCGGAGATTACCAATATAATGAAGATGGCTCTGGCTCGGCACATTTTGTTAATGCTGATCACACACAGATGAGTTATACTTATGATACAGAGGGAAACATTGCAGTTAATTTCTATAATGCTAATGGTCAAAACACAGAAACTATTTGGAGTACAATAGAAGGAGCTTTTGGTGACAGTTTATTAGACCCTACCAATGGAACCGTTACAACGACGATTACCAATCCAGATGGCAGTACGATAGGAACAGTCACAACCGATAACTTCGTAGCCAACTATAGCAATGGAGCATTCCAAGGCTTTACAACCATCAACGGCGCAAGTGTCAGTGCAGGGTTTAATAATCAGTTTATAGAAAATCTTCACAATCAAGGCATAGATACACCCACAGCAGAAGACCTCAGTCGCTTAAGTGGAAATCTAGGTGAGAATGCTTCCGATACAGATATTGCCATTAAAGCAGTCTATGATAGTACGATGGAAAATGCCGTAAGTGGAACGGATGATTTTGGACATCCAATACTCCTTACCCAATCAGAATATACAATAAAAACAGTCAGTTTATCCATAGCATCAATAAGTGATGCCCTTTCTTTAATACGTTCTATCCAATCAGGACAACCATTGCCTATTCTTGCTACAGGACTTAGACTGGCTAATGATATTGATCTTTTAAATGGGGGAGGACGTTCTTTAGAATTAGGAGCAGCTTCGAGTGTAGCAAGTTCTGTACTGTCTCTTTATAGCCTTGCCAATGCCCTAGAAAATGGCGATAGTATTGCCGCCGTCACTTCTGCAAGTTATGCAGTTTATGGCGCTGCCCAAGCAGCTTTATATCTTCAAAGTTCAGGGCTCATTTCTGATGTTTCCTCTACTGCAGCTGGGGCTATTAGTGAGACTCTTGGTACAGCACTTCCTTATCTCAGTCTTGTCAATTCTATAGCACATGGAGATTATGTTGGTGCAGCTGTTAGTGTTGCTTCATATTGGGTACCTTACGTAGGTTGGGCATACGCAGTCTACTCCATCGTCAAATCCCTCTTTGGACATCACGATAGCATTCCAGACCCATGGGGAAATGGTCAGTATGTATGGAATGGCAATAGCATTACCTACCAAAGTGCAGGACAAACAGGAGGACAAGAAGCCGTTAATAATGTGATGAACAATGTTCTTAGTGTTCTTAATAACTTGATTGAAAAAGAAAGACAAACCAACCCTACCAGTGCACTAGGCATTATCCCTAACCGTATGCCAACTATCGCTTACGATATGTCAGGGTATCGCTATACCGACATCGACCCACTGACAGGTGAAGAAAAACATGCATATCTACGTTTCGATACTTCAGGTAACCCTTATAATGCCACTCCAGGAAGTACGGAGTCCTACCAGTCCATCATCGAAGCGATGGTACGAAGTGCGCTTACACGCTCAGCTATTGCTCCACTTTGGGAAGTGCAAACGGCGAAGATGCAAACCGATGCAGGTGACCCAAAAGCAGGGCTTACCGAAGAAGCGCGCGCAGGACGTGATGGAGAACTTGCACCTGCCGTTACTGGTGATACACAAGCATTCCGTCCTGTGACACTTGATCTTAGTGGCAATGGTCAGATAGATGTGATCTCCAAAGATGCTTCAACGGTTAACTTTGATGTGGATGACTCAGGCTACTTGAAAAAGACAGCTTGGATCGATGGTGGCGATGCTTTCTTAACCTTAGATCGTGACTATAACGGTGAAACAAACACAGGCAAAGAGATGTTCTCCAATGCTGCTGTTGCTCTTGGACGAAGAGGACTTGCTGGTATGGCTTGGGTCGATGCGAATTATGATGGCAAGATCACATCTGCTGATCCAGTATGGAATGAACTTCGCATTTGGCAAGATGTGAATGAAGATGGTGTAGAAATTGATGCGGAAAGCCATAAGCTGAGCGATCTTGGTATTACAGAGCTAAATTATGCTATGGGAACATTTACCCAAAATGGTGTGGTAAAAAAACTCTCCAGTCAAGATCTTATAGCTGATACTGAAGGCTCTAAAATCAGTGTTGTTCCAGAGGGCATCATCGTAGAGACATCCAAAGGTGAGATATCATTACTGGTGACACGAATTGATGACCAAACGGCAGTAGAGGCCAATCAAGATGGCATTAGTGGGTATGAAGATGTAGAGATGATCATCGCTTCAGCAGATTTACTCGCCAATGATAAACTAGGTGGCATTAGTGGTAAAGACTTAAGCCTTACTGGACTGAGTAACTTTAAACACGGTACTGGTTTTGTTGATGTAAATGGATTTGTGCATTTTATACCTGAAGCCGATTATGCAGGAAGCGATGCTGGCTTTAGTTATACCACTACGGCACAAAATGGACAAAGTGGAACAGGCGAAGTTAAAATCACTCTACAAAATGTCAACGACGCTCCAACATTAGACCATGTTGAGCATGAAACCGTACCAGTGTACGGGTATGAACCCTTTAAGTATTATCGTGATGATGGCTCTTATATTTCAGGAGGAGAACCCATATATACTGGTACAACGCCAATCGCTTATGAAGATACGGGTAGAGGTAAAGTGATCGGATTAGACATAGATGATCCTGCAGATTCTCTAACGTATGAACTTGTCAATGGGCCTCAGTATGGTTCTGTTAGTATTGACGCACAAGGCAATTTCGTTTATGCGAGTTGGAAAGAGCCTGGTGTTGAAAGTGATAGAATTGTATTTAATGGAGAGTATGTTGCAGTCAAAGATGGAAATATATATACAAAAGAAGATCTTCCTAGTCAAGCGGTATACCCAACAAGCGATGTATTTCAAGTGAAAATTACCGACCCTCATGGCGCTACGACTATCCAATCCATCACGGTACCGCACTATGGACCTTACCTCCCACCAACACCAACACCTCCAGGTGGTGGCGGTGGTAAAAAACCAATTGCTGTTGATCTTAATGGAGATGGGTTTAACTTTGTGAATGTGAGTGATTCAAATGTCTTCTTTGATGTTACCGGCGATGGCTGGAAACGAAAAACTGCTTGGGTTGGTGCCGATGATGGTATCTTGGCATTTGACAGTGACAACAATGGAAAAATCGAAAAAGCCTCTGAAATTAGCTTTGTAGGCTACAAAGAAAGTGCTCAAACAGACTTAGAAGGACTTAAAGCCTTTGATACCAACGGTGATGGAAAGTTTAGCGCACAAGATGAGAAATGGAATCAATTTGGTATCTGGCAAGATGCTAACCAAAACGGTATTACCGATGAGGGCGAATTTAAAAAACTCTCTGATTTAGGGATTGAATCGATTGGTTTAAGCAGTGACGGCAAGTTTACCGTTGTCAATAAACAAACGGTTCACGGTGTTGGTTCTATGACAAAAAGTGATGGTACCTCTTTAGCCATTGCAGATGTGACACTTGAATACAGTGCTGAGACAAAGATACCTGGAACCAATACTTCCGTAACTCCTACATCACCTTTTTCAGCGGATGGTGAAGAACTCAATGGAACAGAAGATAAAGATCTGATTCTCGGTAAAAATGGCAATAATATCGTGAACGCTTATGGTGGAGATGATGTCATTTTTGAAGACGGTGGCAATGATATTATTTACGCAGGGGATGGTAATGATGTTGTCTATTCGGGAGATGACAATGATTTGGCTTTTGGCGAAGCTGGCAACGATATTGTTTATGCAGGCAAAGGCGACGACATTGTTTTAGCAGGTGATGGTAATGATGTTGTGTTTGCAGATTTGGGCAATGATATTGTCTTTGGAGATGAAGGCAATGACTTTATCTCTGGCGGTTTTGGTAACGATGTTTTATCGGGTGACACAGGTAATGACGAGCTTTATGGCGAAAGTGGCAACGACGCACTCTTTGGTGGCGATGGCGATGATAAGATTGTAGGACTTGATGGTTATGACAGACTCGATGGAGGAGCAGGAGACGATATGCTCGATGGAGGAGCAGATGAAGATGAGATGATCGGTGGAGTTGGCAATGACACCTATGTTGTTGATAATATCGCTGATGTTGTCACAGAGCTTTTGAATGAGGGTACCGATACGGTTAATACCTCCATTGATTATACTTTAGGCACTAATCTCGAGAACTTGACACTCCTTGGTGACAAAAATCTTCATGGTATTGGCAATGAGCTAGATAATAATCTCTTGGGTAATAGCGGCAATAACATTCTTGAAGGAAAAGAGGGTAATGATACCCTCAATGGCGGCTTAGGCGCAGATAGAATGATCGGTGGATTAGGTGATGATCTGTATTACGTTGATAATAGCGGTGATGCCGTTATTGAAGCAGCAGGTGAAGGCAACGATACCATCTACACATCTGTTAACTATAAAATCGCTGATAATGTCGAAAAACTTGTTCTTACCGGATATGAAGCGATCAATGCAACAGGTAATGATGTCAGTAATATCCTTGTGGGAAATAGCGCTTCCAATATTCTTGATGGAGGCTTGGGTGCCGATGCCATGAGTGGTGGCAAAGGCGATGATACGTATATCGTCGATAATGCAAACGACACGGTTACCGAGCTTGCCAATGCAGGAATCGATACGATCAAAGCAAGTGTCTCTTGGACATTGACAGATAATACCGAAAATCTTTTCTTAACGGGTAATGAAGCCATTAACGCTACGGGTAACACATTGAACAATATCTTAGTCGGTAACAGTGCGACCAATATCCTCGATGGTGGCTTAGGTGCAGATGTCATGGCAGGTGGCATAGGTAATGATATCTATTACGTTGATAACGCAGCAGATAGTGTCGTTGAAAAACTGAGTGAAGGAACAGATCAAGTTATTGCTAAAGTATCCTATAGCCTTTCAGATAATGTTGAAAACTTAACGTTAGAAGGAGATCAAAGCCTTAATGCTACAGGTAATGCCTTGGATAATATCTTAGTAGGTAACAGTGCTAATAATATCCTTGATGGTAAAGCGGGCATAGATACGATGTTAGGTGGTTTGGGTGATGACATTTACTATGTCGATAACAGCAATG
>DBTO01000010.1:0-21752 GCA_002307095.1 Sulfurospirillum sp. UBA1314 | reverse complement strand
ATAACAGCAATGATACTGTTGTTGAGAATGTCAATGAAGGCTATGACACCATTCGTTCCTCTGTAACCTATACGGCTTCAGCCAACGTTGAACGTTTAGAACTTTTAGGCAGTGATACTATTAATGCTTATGGAAATGAACTTGGTAATACTTTAGTGGGTAACAGTGCTGCTAATATCCTTGATGGAGGTTTAGGTGCTGATATCATGTTAGGGGAAGCAGGCGATGATACTTATTACGTTGATAACGTTGCAGATAGTATCGTTGAAAAACTGAGTGAAGGCACAGATCAAGTTATCGCATCTGTTTCGACAACGCTAAGCGATAATGTCGAAAACCTCACTTTACGTGGTGATCAGTCGATTAATGCGATAGGTAATGAGCTAGCTAATATCCTTATTGGTAACAGTGCTGCTAATATCCTTGATGGAAAAGCGGGCGCAGATACGATGTTAGGTGGTCTTGGAGATGATATTTACTATGTCGATAACAGCAATGATACTGTTGTTGAAAATACCAATGAAGGCTATGACACCATTCGTTCCTCTGTAACCTATACGGCTTCAGCCAACGTTGAACGTTTAGAGCTTTTAGGCGAAGAAAGCATCAATGCATACGGCAACGAATTGAGTAACGTTTTACTTGGTAATAATGCTTCTAATATTCTTGATGGCAAAGAGGGTATCGATACACTGGTTGGAAAAGAGGGTGATGATACGTACTATGTTGATAATACAGAAGATCACATTATTGAAAATCTCAATGAAGGTACTGATAACGTTATAGCTTCTGCAAGCTATAGCCTAAGCGATAATGTCGAAAACCTCACACTTGTTGGTTCAGAAAACCTTCAAGGAGATGGCAATAGTTTAGATAACACACTTGTGGGCAATCTTGGCAATAACATTCTTGATGGTAAAGCAGGAAGCGATACGATGTTAGGAGGTCTTGGAGATGATCTTTACTATGTAGAGGCAATCAATGATACGGTGATTGAGAATGTCAATGAAGGTTATGACACCATTCGCTCATCTGTAACCTATACAGCTTCAGCTAATGTAGAGCGTTTAGAGCTTATTGGGGAAGAAAGCATCAATGCGTACGGTAACGAACTCGATAATGTTTTAGTCGGCAATAGTGCTTCTAATATCTTAGATGGAAAAGCAGGTGCTGATACGATGATAGGTGGCAAGGGTGATGATCTTTACTATGTTGATCATACTTCGGATAGTATCGTTGAAATGCAAGCAGAAGGCATTGACAGCGTCATTTCAAGTGTCTCTTACACATTATCTAATAATGTTGAAAATCTCACACTCGTTGGCGATCATGCACAAAGTGCAACAGGAAATGATTTGGACAATACCATCCAAGGGAATGCTTTAGACAACATCATTGATGGTAAAGCAGGTGTCGATACCATGTTGGGTGCCCAAGGCAACGATAGCTACTATGTGGATAGTGAGCAAGATAAAGTCATTGAAAACTACAATGAAGGTATCGATACCATTTACTCAACAGTGAGTTATGTACTTCCAGAAAACGTCGAGAATCTTATTATGATAGGAGATGGTTCCATCAATGCAGGTGGCAATAGTGCCAATAACACACTGATTGGAAATGATGCAGACAATTATATTTTTGGTGGAGCAGGTGATGATTATATTGATGGTAAAGGTGGCAATGATACGTTAGAAGGAGGAACTGGAAACGATACCCTTTTGGGAGGTGTCGGTAATGATACGTTCATTTATAACCTTGGTGATGGATTAGATACGATCATTGAAACACAAGGTAATGACACGGTTAAATTTACACAAGGTTTATCACTTGATAACGTAGCGCTTCGTATTGTGAATATCAATGGCATACTCACTGCGCAGGTTAGAATCTTGAATGAAGGTGGATGCGAGCAACCCGATCAAGGATTTAACTTTGAAGTAACGCAAGATAAATACGGGCACTTAGTATCTCCGATTGAGCATTTTACGTTTGCTGATGGTAGCAGTAAAACGCTCGATGATTTACTCATTAAAACACAAATCACCTATGCAACACCTTGGCAAACCACAGTTCAAACCGGACGAAATGATGATATTATCTATGGAAATTGCCGCAGTAATGTTATCTATGCAGGAACAGGTAATGATAGTGTGTACGCATACAGCGGTGGTGATACCATCTATGGTGAAGGTGGCAATGATTACCTTTATGGTGATATTGGTAACGATACGCTCTATGGTGGATGCGGTACGGACATTCTCAGTGGAGCATCGGGGAATGACACCTTAAAAGATGTTTCTGGTAATAACATCTTCCTTGGAGGGAGTGGAAAAGATATCATTGAAGCTGGAAGCGGCAATGACTTTATAGCAGGTGGTACATGGGATGACATGCTCAATGGTGGAGCCGGTTATAATGTTTTTGCTTTTAATCATGGAGATGGATACGATACAATCTTACCTGCGCAAGGAGCACACAATACACTTTCCTTAAGTGGCGTTGACCTTGATGATATCAAACTGAGCAAAAAAGGGGATGACCTTATTTTCAATATGGGATGCAACTCACAGGTCACATTGAAAAATTGGTATACTAGCGAGGAAAATCAAAACTTTGACACGCTCCAAATGGTTTCATCAACCTATGAATACAATTTTGGATTTTTACATGTAGGGATTACCGAGAAACCTGATGTCGAAACATTTGATTTTCATGCTTTAGTTGAAGCGTTTGATGAAGCACGAACTGCCAATCCACGCCTCAATAGTTGGAATGCGATGAATGGACTATTAGATGCTCATTTAAGCTCAAGTGATTCTGCAGCATTGGGAGGTGATTTAGCGTGGAATTATGCAAAATCTGGAGATCTCTCCAATGTTGCATTAGCTTCTGCTCAAACGATACTTCAAAATCCATCACTTGGCGCGAGTGCACAAGCTATTAACACACAAGATTTATGTCATTATTAAAAAGGGAGAATAAAACATGTCAGAAGAAAAAAAACAGCATCCATTTTCAGAAGGTGATTTAAAGGAAGCGCAAAAAGCGCTTTCTAAATTACCAATTTTAGGACCAGCCTTGTGGCTTTATGCGAAAGATCCTTTACGTAAATATACGTTTATTGCCGATACGGATTGGACTGTTATGCCTCCAATTATTCTCGATCAATGTCGTCTTTATACCCGTAGTCAGATTCCTTTTGCCTTTATCACATGGGCAAAAGTAAGCGATGAAGTACACCAACGTCTTCTTTTAGGACAGCCTAAGATTGCTCCTCATGAATGGCAAAGTGGATCTCATGTATGGCTTATGGATATCGTAACACCTTTTGGACAGACAGATGAAACCATTGCAGAACTTCTTGCTTTATTTCCAAATCAACGTGTTCAAGGATTTGTTCCTGTTCTTGGGGCAAATCCACCACTCAAAGTTATGGCATGGGATGTTCCCAAACAGGATGCATAACGGATGGACAATTCGCGCATTGCTCTGATTTCTAAAGAAGCGATAGAGTTTGCTCCCAGGCTTTTGGCAATTCAGGAGAGTCCTCCACGTAAATTGCCAAAAGTCATTCTGTATTTGGTTCTTGTGCTCTTTTGTATTTTATTGGCATGGGCTATTTTTGGAAAGCTTGATATTGTTGCAACAGCAGAAGGTAAGCTTATTCCAAAATCCTATGTCAAGATTGTACAACCTGTTGATGGGGGTATTGTGCAAGAAATTTTGGTGCATGAAGGGCAGTCTGTTCAACAAGGTGATGTTCTCATGCGAATGGATGCTAACAGTACACTTTCAGATACCCAAAGTGTTGAAGGTGAAATGAGACTCAGAGCATTGCAATTAAGAAGAATTGATGCAGAACTTGGTAAAGGTAAGTTTGTGCAATTACCCGAAGATCCACAAGATCTTTTTTTTAAAACAAAACAACACTATGAGGCAAATCTACAAGCTTATGAAGATGCTTTTTCTCAAGAAGTGCAAAACCTTCAAAAAGTCCAACATGATCTCTCTTCCGCTAAAGAGGTCTTAGAAAAACTAGCACAGACATTACCGTTATATCAGCGCAATGCTACTTCGTTTGATAAGCTTGCAAAAGAGGGTTTTGTAAGCCAAATCGAAGCACAAGATAAAGAGCGTGAACGAATCGAAAAAGAGCAAGATTTTCGTGCCCAAAAATCAACAGTACAAGGACTAATATCTGCTGTAAAAGCTTCAGAAAAGCGTTTAGCGCAAATTACCTCCAATCATAATAGTCAACTTGAAAATGAGCGCTCCGATGCCCAATCCCAATATAATAAATTAATCCAAGAGTGGGGAAAAAATCTTCATAAAGCCACTCTTTTAGAGTTAAAAGCTCCTCAAAGTGGGATTATTAAAGATCTTGCCACACATACGCAAGGCTCTGTTGTTTCCCCAGGTTCTGTTTTAATGTCTTTAGTTCCTTATGATGATCCGCTTCAAGCAGAGATTATGATTAAAAATGAAGATGTAGGATTTGTGCATCCTGGACAAGAGGTTAAGATAAAACTAACTGCCTATCCTTTCCAAAAATACGGCATGATAGAAGGAGAAGTTATTCATGTTGGAGCGGATTCTATCCAATCACAACAACCTCAAATGGACACCTCTAGCAATAGTAATTCGTCTCCTCAACAACAAACAATGATAATGAACTATAAGGCTTTAATTAAATTGAATGCTCAGCAAATACACTTGGATGACAAAATACTCAATCTCACATCAGGTATGCAAACCGTTTGTGAAATTCATTTAGGCAAGCGCACCGTTATGGAATATCTACTATCCCCTGTACAAAAAGCGTGGCATGAATCAGGAAGAGAGCGATGATCAAAAAAGGATTAATTTCCTTGCTTTGGTTCTGCGTATCCTTAGCCCATGCGAATGACGAATCATTACATCTTTATCAAGCCTATGAATTAGCCCTCTCGTATGCCCCAAAGTATAAAGCACAAAGTTATAAAACAGATGCGACAGCTGAGGGCATTGAGCAAGCTAAATCAAAACTCTATCCCAAAATCGATTTAACAGGCTCAGGCGGTAAATATGAATACGAAACATATTACAATAGTGAAAGCACCTCTGAGATGTATAAAACCTATTCATTATCGTTGGTTCAACCCTTGTATCGACCTGAGATTCTTGATGTTATTGAACAATCCCAAACAAGGTATGATGCTTCTAAAGAAGAGCTTTCACAGCAAGAACAGCAATTAGGTATTGATGTTGCAAAGGCTTATTTTAAAGTTTTACAAATCTCAATGGAGATGGAAAAACTTGATACGCAGAAAATCTTTTATGAAAGTAAGTATCAAAAAATTCTTAGTATGCTTCCTTTAGGATTTTCAAATACAATTGAAATGCTTGATGCAAAAGCGAATAAAGACAAAGCGTTGGTAGACTATGTTGCTAAGAAGAGAGAATTTCAAGCTGAAAAAGCTAAGTTAGAACGCTTAATAGGGCAGAGTGTTCATCAAGTGCTATCTTACGAAGGTAACTATGATATTCAAAAATTTTCTAAAGCTAAATCCCTTTGGAAAAAGCGCCTGCAGGAAAATAACAAAGATAGTAAAATTGCGGAACTCTCTAAAGACGCGGCTAGATTGGAGATGGATATACGTAAGTATGAACATTACCCCAAAGTAGATTTAGTTGTGAGTAAAGCACAAAACTATACCAATGATCTTGTCGCTCATAGATATGACAATAAGGCGATGGTTCAGATTAGTGTTCCTTTATATCAAGGAGGATACACAAAATCCAGAGTTCAAGAAGCAACTTTGCTTTTTCATGCAGCTTCAGAAAACTTCAATGCCGTTAATACACAAATATTAGATCAATTTGAAGACATTTGGACACAACGAGAATCCTTATTGGAAAGTATTGGCGTTTTAGAAGAAGCGAAGCATTCTGCTCAAATGTATCTATTAGCTATACGACAAGGGGAAAAAGAGGGTACAAAAAGCCAAGTAGATATTCTAGAAGCTGAAACAAAATTTCAATCAATGAAAAGTGAACTAGCAATTACTTTTTATGAAATGCTTCTTAATGAGCTAAACCTTTTAGCCTTAACAGGAGATTTGTCACTTACGAAAATGCAGCAGATTGAAACGATGTTTTTTCAGTAAAGATAGAATAATAAAGAGGTTATGCCCTAAGAGGCGGCAACCTCTTAGGGCATATTTGAGACCTCGAAACGAGGTGATTAAGTTTGCTTCTAAAACTCTTAGCTGCGATTATAGCATTAATTTGTTTGATTACAAGAGCTTTTCTCCCTCATGAGAGAGGGGCTATGTCAAGTGAAGTGTATAAATAGGTATATGTTTTTAAAATCATGCCCTTCGTTTAGACTTTCATTAAAAGCATATATGACAAAAATAGTAATTCATTTGACAATATTGAATAAACGATATAAAAACTATTGTATATTTGTCCCCAAGAAGGCAGAAGAGGGTGATTTAAAACAAAGGCGAGGATGTACTAAACTTCTAGTAAAGTGTTGCCAAAAATATTGAGGCTATTTTATATGAATGTGACTACAGAGATCAAAGTAGGCAAACGAAAAATCATTGAGTTCTTTATTTATCCGATTATCCAGTATATGGATGAGGGGTTGAGTGTGAGGTAATTTAAGGAAAAATGATATAATATTTGAAGAAGAGCGTGTGGCTCTTCTTTATTCTAATGCTATAAGCAGCTATTTTCATGCTACGAATTTAATGTAATATTCTCAAGTTTAATTTTATCTATTAACTTTGAAAATTACAGTTTTCAATAATTAATAAAATGATCATAAAGGTTCTCTTACTGTATGGGAACTGTATAAAGATAAAAAAAATTAAATTATTTAAAAAACTGTATATAAGTTTTTTAATTTTTATTTATCATAGAAATTTGTATTCCATTGGTAGTTTAATTATTTTTTTAATAGGAGGATTCGGAAATTCTTCTGATGCTTTTTGAAGTACGAATAAAGCATGTTCATCCAAAGCCATATTGCCTGAGGTTGAAAGAACTTTAGTCCATAGAAGCTTTCCTTCTTGGCTTATTTCAAATTCTAACATAACAGTTCCTTCTATATGCATTTTACGAGCCCATTTCGGATATGTTTTATTTTTTTCAATGATTGCTTGTATCTCTGATAAAAACGTATCTTTGGCTTCTATACCTGAAAGACCTGTTTGTTGTGCTATTGCATTTGTGGAAGCTTCATGATTTTGTTCTTCTTTATAAAGTATGTTTGCATGGTTTGTTGCTTCAGAATCTGTTACTTTTTGTGTTGTACTAACCATCGCTGATTCTTTTTCAACAATCTTTTGTTCCTTTTTAGGATGTTGTGAAGGTTTTTTGACAACTTCTTTTTTTTGTATCGGTTCAGATTCTTTAGTTTTTGTTTCTACAGGTTCAATTTGCGACTTTTGAAATGCCGATAACGAAAGTGACATACTTGTTGAATGTTTTTGATGTAAGTGCATATTTTTTGGCTTGTTTTGAAAGGAAAAAAAACTACCAATGATCAATCCATGCACAAACAAAGAAATGGTAAAACCTATCCAAAATTGTTTTTTATTTTTCATTTTCAGTAATAATTTGAATATTTTCGTGTCCATGTGTTTTCAAAGCGTCTGTTAATTGAACAAAAATACCAAAATATGAATTTTTATCAGAATGAAACTGTATAGGCGTATTAAGAGGTAGGGCTATAAGATATGCTTTTGCTTCTTCAAGATTCATTGTTTTTTTATCAACAATAATTTCATTATTTGCCGTTACACTAATGGTACTGCCTTCTTCTTTTGAAAGTTTTTGTTGTGAGGAAGCTTGTGGTAGTTCTAGTTCTATTTGAATTTGGTTTTGATTGATAAATGTTGAGACCATTAAGACCATAGCTAAGAGCACTAGCATCACATCAATAAATGGAACGACATTCATACTATCAAAGCGCTTAAGCTTCATGCTTTGACTTCCAAAGATTAATATTGATATCTACTTTTCGTACAAATGCACTGTAAAACATCAGTGTTGGTATAGCCACTAAAAGTCCAAGCGCTGTTGCTTTAAGCGCCAAAGAGAGCCCTACTAAGATGGCTGTATTATCAAGTTTACCATGATGTCCCATATCATAAAATGTCACCATAATACCTATAACTGTACCTAAAAGCCCTACATAAGGGGCGTTGGAGCCAATCGTAGAGAGAACAGTTAGATTGTGTGTAAGATCATTTTCTAAAAGATGTTTATTCTTATAATTTTCAACCTTTAACGACCTAAAATAGAGCATTCTCTCAATGCTGAGTCCTAAAGAGATAAAGCTCATAAACCCCAATACTCCAAAAATAGCATAGTCTGTATAAAGTTTTATCCATTCCATTACATCAAATCCTTTTTAATTAAAAATTCCACTAACACCCTGCTCTCCTAAGGCTTCCAAATCATAATACTGCGCATTAAGAAGTAAAGCGAGCTCTTTTGCTTTTCCAAAAGAGATAAGTCCTTTTGTTTCTGTATCAACCACAATAGAAGATATTGCTGGTTTGGTGGCAAGAAGCGTTGCCCACTGCGTAACCTCTTCCCATGGCTTATAGGTTGTATCACTACTGACATTGGCTTTTGCATCACTCAGAATAACTGCTAAAATACGTCTTTGTGGATCTTTTTTGGTGATATTTTGACTAAGCAGATACAGTTCTCTTAATGCAGCAGAAAGAGGAGTTTTCCCTCCTACGGGAATTGCATCTAGTTGCTCTTTAACAATTGATTTTGCTCTTGTGGGTGCTACTATAAGCTGTGCATCATTGCTCTTAAACGCAATAACAGCTACATCTTCTCTTTTAGTATATGCATCTTTAAGAATGCCCAAACACGCCTCTTTTGCCTGTTTAATACGAGCCTTGGCCCCCATAGAACCTGAAGCATCTACGAGCATAATAACCGTATAAGAACTCTTAGCTTCTCTTTGCTTAATTTGAATATCACTAGCCTCAATAGCCAAACATTCGCCTTCTTTGCGCCCTCTTACTCTTTGCCAAGGAGCTGCAGCACGAATCGTACTTGCTAAAGAGATATCATCACCCTCTTTTGAGAGAGTTCTAATGGTTCGTCCTCGTTTTACACTGGTTTTTGTAGCCGTCCTTAACCCAAGCCCTTTGCGTACTTTTTGATCTTTAGTTAGCCAAAATGGTTTTAGTTTTAAAGGCTCTTGTGCACGAATAATCTCTTCTTTGCCACTTCCTTCCTGTGATGTTGAAGAGGAGCTATCACTCTCTTTTGGCATAGACGAAGCTGTGGCTTCTTCTGTTTGTGAAGAGCTTTCATCGTGCTCAAACATAGCCTCATTAGAATCATTATATTGTGATTCTTCTTCTGGCGGTGGTGGTGGAAGTTCTTTTTGGCGATGAATAAGACACAATGGTGCAACTTTACGAATATGAGATTCCTCTATTTTAGTGTCGCCCATTAACGCCACATAGGCCCGTGCTGCAAGGAAGAGTGCTCGTTCAGCTCTGTGTCCATGTGTATTGCACTCGGATGCAAGCTGAATACATAGGGATAGCATTTCTTGATTATATGAAATTCTTTGTAATGTTTTTTGTGCTTTTTGCATACTTTGCTGATGTAAGGACATCAACATATCTTCTTTACATGTAAAACTATTCTGCACGATCTCTTGACGCGTATTTAAGTTCTTTTGTGTTGGTAATTCAACACATAAATCAATACGATCCAATAGATGATCACTCAGTGGTGGGTTATCCATGTGATGGGTACACAGAAGCGAAAATTGGTAGTTAGCGTTAAAAAGATGATGCATAATATGCTCAGGCTGCAAAGTACAATTTTCACTGATCACCATTCCACCTTGTGCTTGAGAAAGAAGCCCCTCTTCGCTCTTTGTAGTACCATTTATGATTTCTTCAAAACATAAAGAACCTACAAGATGTTCCTCTTCAACCCCTAAAGGAATTTTGACAATTGCCCCATCATACCACTGTGCAAGTTGGGCTAAAAGCGATGATTTTCCAACGCCACTCTGCCCTACCAATAATACACCAGAGAGTTTTGGCTCAATGGCACACAGCATCAATGCAAGATGGGCATCATCCAAACCTGTTAATTTCATCAAATTTGCTTTAAGACTTTTTGTAATTTAGCATCAGCATCATGACTGCTTTCAAATGGAAGCCTTTTTTGACGATGCAAAAGGACAAACGAAGCGATCATTTGCACATCTTCTTTGCTTACCTCGTCTCTTCCTTCAAAAGCAGACAAAGCTTTTGCTGCACGACTGAGCGTTATATCGCCTCGATGCCCATCAATACCCAAATTGGCACAAATAGAAACGATGTAATACAAAACATCCTCAGGAAGCTTTACATGTAAAAGCCTCTCTTTGGCATCGACCAGTTTTTTGGCAAGTGTTGATTGCTGTTCTTTAAACGAATCTATAAACGCGTGATGATCCGCATCAAAAGAGAGCCTACGGGTAAGAACATCTAAACGCTCTTTGGGTTCATGCAACGCTTTTACATCCACACACAATCCAAAACGATCTAACAGTTGGGGTCTAAGTTCACCCTCTTCTGGGTTCATAGAACCCACCAAAACAAACCGAGAAGGATGCTTGAAGCTGACACCTTCGCGCTCAATGGTTGCAACACCCATCGCTGCGGTATCCAAGAGAAGATCGACTAAATGGTCTTCTAAAAGATTGACTTCATCGACATAGAGAAAATTACGATTGGCATAGGCTAAAATGCCTGGTTCAAAATGCTTTTCACCGCTTTGAATAGCTCGTTTAATATCAAGGCTTCCCAAAAGTCTATCTTCTGTTGCACCAAGGGGTAATTCAACCACTTTCATCCGTCTATGCTCAACTGCCTCAAATTGACCCTCTTGACAAAGTGTACACCAATCGTGTTCGTGTTTAGGATCACAACTGCTTGGGCAAGATTTAGCTTCATAAGAGGGTAGTAAATCAGCCAGTGCCCTCACAGCCGTTGATTTGGCCGTTCCTTTCTCTCCCATAATAAGAACTCCTCCAATAAGAGGATCAATCACATTCAGCATCAATGCCAATTTGAGTTCACTTTGTCCTACAATTGCACTAAACGGAAATACACCACTCATCCTAAAACCTTTTTCATCTTTTCTTGCCAACCTTTGACATCTTCCATATTCATCATGTCTATTTTTCCACCTTGTGTTTCACCTTCACCCATACGCTCTTCAAGCCAACCTTCAACTTCGAGATAACGTTCTTTGAGCTCTTCTTCAACATCTTGTGAGGGTTTCCATAAACCTCTTGCTTCTGCTTCCAAAAGACGTCTACCAATTTCTTCTAAGGCATACGGATTATTTTTTTCAAAAAACTCTTTGTTATGTTCATCCATTAAAAACGATCGTGCGATATCATCAAAAATACCACCATCAACCTCTTTGCTCGTAGCTTGCCATCCATAAACACGACCTACGCGTTTGCTGATTTCAGAAGCCCCTTTATAGCCATGTTCTTGCATACCTTCTATCCATTTAGGATTGAGAAGTTTTGAGCGTGTTACCCGTCTCATTTCTTCGGCAAGGGTTCGTATTCCTACCCGTCCTTGCTCTCTTGTATCACCATAGTAGTTTTTAACTTCTTCGCCATCACGCAGCGTCTTAGCTGCATTGATAAGCCCGCCATGGGTTCCAAAATAGCAACAACAGCCTGTTAAGTCATACTCATCGCTGGCAGTTTTGTTAAAGGTTGCTTCAACATTTTTGAGATTACTTTTAAAAGCTTCAAGCTCTCTTTCCCCAAAGCGATTTTTGCCATAAGCATAGCTGTTCCAAAAAAGATAAATATCGCTCAAATCTTTCTCATCTTTCCATGCAGAAGCATAAATGGCAAGGTTTGTTCCTGCTTGATATGTTCCAGGTGCTGAACAAAAAATACGTGCAGATGCACTATGAAAAGAGAGTCCTTGTTGTTCCTTCAAAAGTGTATTGGCTCGTACGAAATTAAGATGCTCAGGCTCATCCAAAGCAGCGACACTGGCAATGGCTTCATCTAATAGCTCTATAGTATTGGGAAAATTATCTCGCGTTATACCAGAAACACGTACCGTTAAGTCAATCCTTGGACGACCTAATTCATTAAGTGACATAATGCGAAATTTTTTTACTCTACCCGATTGATCCCATAATGGTTCACATCCTATAAGATAGAGAAGTTGTGCATACATTTCACCATTTGTCCACATTAAATCTGTGCTTTGCCAATGAAATGCAACGTTTTTAGGATAACGTCCTTCGCTTTCTTCTTGAAACTTTTTAATCACCCCTTGCGCCAAAAGCTTACCAATTTCCCAAGCACCTCTACTAGGGCAGGCATAAGGATCAATACTGTAAAGATTTCGACCTGTAGGTAGAATATCTGTCTTACCTCTGGTGATGAGCCCACTTGGACCTGGTGCTATAAATCCACCATTGAAGCCATTAAGCAATGAACCTATTTCATCGCTTTCATCAAGACTGTTAGAGAGGTGTTTCAACTCTTCTTCAAGCTCGTTTAGCAGGGGGATAAAAGCATCATCAAGTTGTAAGCTCTCTTGTAAGGGTATTTGGTTTTGATTCCAAGCATAGATGGCTTCTTTTGCAATGGTATCAATAGCATTTAAAGATGCGATCTCACACGTCTTAGTATCAATGCCTCTTTGTTTGGCAATGAGTCCTTTAAGGCTTTTTTCATGCAAATCCCATCGCATCATGGCATGCAAAATAGCAGAGCGTCTCTCCCCTTGTGGATTTTCACCAAAAATATGCATCCCTCGTGGCATATAACTGCCACTCAGTTCATCTAATTTACCATGGATTTTTTTGAGTTTTGAATGAAAATTTGTATGCGTTATTTTTTCGTTATCACCAAGGAGTTGAGCGATGCCTTTATGCGACATAATGACATGTTGCAAAGTATGTGCTTTGGCTGGTTCGCTTTTTTCAAAACGTTCATACTCTTCAATGAGTTTTTGCAGTTCAAGCAGATCACCATAAAGACCTGCACCTTCCATCACCGCTTGCATATGATTGACCGTAACGGCATAACTTCTTCGTTTAGCAATAACACCTTCTGCTGGATTGTCTGCATTGTAAATATAAAGATGGGGCATGTTTCCAACGGTAATATCGCTGTAACAACCACTGCTCATTCCAGTTGATTTTCCTGGTAAAAACTCAGCATTTCCATGGGTTCCAACATGCACGAGGACATCCGCTTGATAGACCTTTTCCAGCCATTGATAGGTGGCTAAATATTGATGGGGTGGTGGAACAGTAGGATCGTGTAAAATCAAACAGACTTCACCATCACATCTAGGCCCTGCACAGCCTCGTTTGGGTTGTACCAAAATAACGGCATTTCCAAAATCGAGCGCACTGATAATAATCTTTCCATCATAAATCATTGCAGGAGGAATACCATTAGTTTTTTCGCCTGGAGGATTTCCCCATGACTCAATGATACGTTCTTTTGTATGCTCAGGCAGTAAATTAAACCATTGTTTATAGGTTTCACACTCTAATAAATCAAGCGCTCCACCACACTTTACAATCTCTTCGACTGACGTAAAGCGAAATTCACTAAGTGCTTTTTTCTCTAAAATTTCATCAATGATTGCTTTGCCATTTTCAGGAACACGTACGTTGTAACCTTCATTTTTCATCTGCCGTAAAACTGAAGCGATGGATTCAAGTGTGTCTAAATGCGCACCGCCTCCTACAGAACTTTCAGCACCAACACAAGGGTTGTTGTTGAGTATAAAAGCAACTTTTTTCTCATGGTTTGGTTTTTTTCTAAGATTTAACCAACGTATTAATCTTTCAGAGAATTTTTCCATACGATCAGTAATAGGTGTATATCCTTTTTCATTTCCTTGGAAAGACTCATCATTTGCACCAATAATAAGTGGTTCAATTCCACCTTCAAGTTCTGGTAATGCGATACTAAAAGCGACTTGCGAGCCTAACCCTTCAGGGCTTTCTAACCATTCGCGCTCACTTTTATAATAACTAATCACTGGACTGACAATAGGAATATTTAATGTTGATAAAAGTGAATCCGATTTACTTTGTATTCCTTTTGTTGCATCACCTCTTTTATTGGAGAGCAGAAAACTGGAAAGCTTGATCAGTGCGTCAATAAGAACTATTTTATCATTCATGAAAAAATGTTCAATAATCTCAACACCATCTAAGTTACCAAGGGCTTCATCTTTCATAGGATAATAAGCAACAGTAGCAACACCAATACCTTTAGACTCGAACATTTCAACCAGTGCTTCTTCGACAGCCGTATTATTAGCCAAAACATTGCTTCGACTCATCAATATACCCACATAAGAGCTAAAGCCTCTTGCATACAATGCTTCCCAAAAGCTCTCTTTATCGGTGAACATACCAAGCTTTGGATGCCAGCCAAATTCCCAGGCACTCTCTTTAGGTGGGACAATTGCAATCTCTTCACCCAAAATAGTTGCTTTAAGATAGCCACATAGTGAGATAGCGTTCTCTTCGCCGCCAAGCATAAGATATCGATAACACTCTGCTGCGATGCGAGGTTCAAGACTACTTTTTACCCAAATCATTGGGTCTGAAGAGAGAAATATCGTTGGGATGGCGTATTGTTTCGTTACTTTTTCCATACGCTCATCATACTCGCCGCCATTATGATAAATCAGTGCAACATCGCTCTGACTTACCATATTTTGCCAGATTTTCATGGCTTCTTCAGGCTCACTCTTACATTGTTTTAGCGTTAATGTTTGAAGTTCAATTCCTTCTTTTAAGGCAACATTCTGCCAACTTTTTGCTTGGTTACTCCAAAGAATTGCGGCTATTTTCATCTGTTGTCCTTATTCTGAATACGTTTTAATACGGTAATTGGCAATACCAACTAATATGATGGTATAGCACAATAAAATAACACACGATATCCATGCTTGTTCATCCCAGAGTGTTTTCCTAGCAAGAATATTTGCATGGGTAAGTGGTGTACAGTAGATGATCCATTTTATGATCGTTGGATAATGATCTATGGGAAAAAATGTTCCTGAAAAAAAAGCCATAGGCGTCATGATAAAATTGCTCCAGGTAGCAGTCTCTTCATGCGATTTGACAATGATCCCTACGATAATACCTAACGCACTAAAAAGCGTTAGATTCAGTACCATTGCCACCCAAAATGGACTGTAAAAAAGTGATTCTTGAATAAAAAAAATACCCACGACAAGAATAAGAAACATCCCAAAAGCACCCTTAGTAATGCCCGAAAAAAGATGTGCAATTAAAATAGCTTTTGAGGTGACAGGAGCCATAAGATGCATTTGAAAACTTTTGTGCATCAGTCTTCCAATGTTAATAGAACTGCATACCCATGTGTAAGCGTTGTTCATACCACTCATCATGACAAGTCCTGGTAGTAAAAAAGCTAAATAACCATCATACCCCATGCCTTGCCCTAATCCCAATCCAAACGTCAAAAGATAGATAATGGGTGTTACCATAGAAGATAGCACGTAACTTAGTTTAAATAACCTTTTTTTAAAAATCCATATTTCTCTTAAGTAAAGAGCATACCAGCCTGTTATATTCATGCAATTGCCCTACCCGTAAGATTTAAAAAGACATCCTCTAACGTTGTTTTACGAACAATGACTTCGCCCATTTGACGCTGTGCTATCGTTTGGGCTTCTTGATGAGATAGAACATGACTAATCACTTCTTTGCCTTTTTCATCAAACCAAACACAGCTCCATTCACCTAATGCATGAATCAGTGCAGAAGGAGTATCCAGCGCCATAATGCGTCCTTGATACAAAATTCCAACACGATCACACAGTTGTTCTGCTTCTTCAATGTAGTGTGTTGTTAGTAAAATAGCACTCCCTTTGGCTTTTATCTCTCGGATATTTTCCCACATAGCTCGTCTGATTTGTGGATCTAAGCCTAAAGAGGGTTCATCCAAAAAAAGAACCTTAGGGTCATCCATCATGGTACGAGCCAACATTAACCGTCGTTGCTGTCCACCCGAAAGTTTGGAGGGAAATGCTTTTGCATGGTCACTTAGCTCCATTTTGTTCAAAATTTCACTAATAATCGAAGAAGGCGAGTCAATGCCATAGAGCATAGCCCAAATGTAGAGATTTTCTTCAACACTTAAATCTCTATCTAATGTATTCTCTTGTGTTAAGGTTCTAAAGAGTCTTTTAACCTCTAAAGGATGCTCCATAACACTCATGCCACAAATGAGAGCACTACCACTTGTTTGATGGGTTAATCCTGTCAATATCTTAATAGTTGTGGTTTTTCCCATCCCATTAGGTCCCAAAAGTCCAAAAACTTCTCCCGCTTTTACTTCAAAATTAATATCCTTTAGCACCTCTTTTGTGCCATAGCTATGGTAAAGCTTCTCAACCTTAATCACCAAAAAACTCCTTTTTACCACGCATAATCGGATGTCCATCTAAAGTTGTTAATTCAATAGGATGCTCATATAGACCTTCTAAGAGTGTTTTATCCATCATTTCTTGTACACTTCCACTATGATAAACCTTGCCTTTTTTGATAGCGACAATATGGTCGGCATATTGCGAAGCAAGATTAGGATCGTGAAGCGTTACAACAATACAAAGTTTGGTCGTTTTCGCGAGATGTTCCAATATGGATAAAATTTTCATCTGATTCTTTAAATCCAAATGGCTTGTGGGTTCATCAAGCAGTAAAATAGGTGTCTCTTGCATCAAAGCTCTCCCCAAAAGTGCCATCTGACGTTCCCCTCCACTTAACTCACCAATACCACGATCTCCAAGATGCTCTATGCCTAAAAGAGCCAAAATTTCATTTGCTTTTTGAATATCACTTTTTGATGGCTGTGAAAATAATCCTAGCCTAGGTGATAAACCCATTAAAACAACATCAAGAGTGGTATAGTTAAAAGGACTATGCCACTCTTGAGGAACATAAGAGATATACCTAGCCCTCTTTGATAGAGATAACCCCAATAATGAAACTTCACGCGTTTGAATTTCGCCACTGTGTGCTTTGAGTGTTCCTAAAATAAGATGAAAAAGTGTACTTTTACCCGCACCATTTGGTCCTAAGATAGCTGTTATTTCACCCTCTTTTGCACAAAAAGAGACCTCTTTGATGGCAGAGGTTGATGATGTGTAAGAAAAACAGAGATTGTTTACATGTAACATGATCTAATTCCAATTCGCTTTCGCTCGTTTTAAGAGCAGAATAAAAAATGGAGCACCTAAAACTGCTGTTACAACACCTACGGGTAAATCATAAGGCGTAGCACTTCTCGCAATGGTATCAGCGATTAAAAGTAAAACACCGCCTAAGCAAAGTGATGCAGGGATCAGTTTTTGCATTTGAGGACCCACAATAAAGCGTGCAATATGAGGTGTGAGTAAACCAACCCAACCAATAATACCACTGAGTGAAACAGCCAATGCACAACTAAAAGAAACGAGTATAATCATCATAGCACGCATTTTATGTGGAGACATGCCAAGTGTTTGTACTTCAACATCATCAAGAGAGAGAATATTGATACGCCAGCTTAAAAAATAAATAGGCAAGAATCCAATGACAAGTCCTATTAAAACAATGGCAACGCCATTCCAACTTGACAAGGAAAGAGAGCCTAAAAGCCATAGAACAATGGTCTGTACTTTGTAAGGGTCAACGAAGTATTTAATAAGTCCTGTCATAGCTGATAAAAAAGCAGATAAAACCACACCTGATAGCACAAGAGCTATTTTGCCTCCCCCTGCTAAGTGTGCAATAAACAAGACAGCAAAGGCACACAAAAGTGCACCAATAAAAGCTAAAATCTGCGTAGGAATGGCAGGAAAGAGCCCAATGCTTAAAGCACATCCTAAAATTGCACCTGAGGAGATTCCTAATAAAAAAGGATCTACAAGAGGGTTTTTAAAAACAGCTTGCATTAAAGCACCTGAACCTGATAAGCTAGCCCCTACAAGTAATGCTAATAAAATACGCGGTAATCGTATGTCTAAAACAATCATAGCATCTGTACTGATCTCTCCACCAGCCATATAAACACCAATCTCATTGATAACAGATAAGAGATTTATCTCACTGCCTCCACAATACAGTGCTACAATACCGATAAACAGAGGTAAACTATAAAGCCACTTTACTGCATGCTTCATGGAATTGTGACTCCAAATACCGCTTGATTAAACTCTTTCATCAAGGTATTAACTTCTTCCTCTTTGAAAATTTCAGGGTAAATTTTAGCAGCACTCCAAAGCGCTAAAAGAGCAACGCGTGGGCTCCAAGAACCCCAATCAGGCGCTTTGAAAACCTGTTTATTTTTGATCGCTTTTATGGTGCGCCATTGAGGATCATTGAGTAAATCTTTAGCAGAATACTTAGCACTTCCCCAAATAATAATCACATCAGGGTTGATACGAACAATTTTTTCTAAACTTATTTCGGGATTAATACTTCCAAACGTATCTCCTGGATGATAAACGCCTAATCGTTTCAAAACATCAGACATCACGCCATCACCGCCTGCAATTTTCGTAGGTTTTGACCATGTCCAGATAATTGTTTTGGGTTGTTTTATTTTTTGAATACGCTCATCTATTAATGCAAAAAGATTTTTAGTGTTTACAATACTTTTTTCCGCCTCTTCACTTTTGCCTAATAATGTTCCTTGTACTCTTAGATCACGATAAACATCATCAAGATTTTTAGGATCAAATGCAATTACATGTAAGCCTTTATCTTGCATAAATGTTACAAGATCAGGTTTATATGTCCATGTAAAAACTACATCGGGTTTAAGGCGTAGCATGGTTTCAATATTGATTTCCGAGCCCGTTCCTGGGGATGGGATTGATTGGAGATTTGGATTACTTGCATTCATAAGATCATTTTTATAAGCAAAGCGATTTATGCCAACAACTTTTTCCCACGCATTGAGCGCAGGAATCGTTTCATAATACGTCATATAAGCAACCGAGTTTACGGGTATTTTTTCAATGGTCACTTCACGATCCAGCGCATCCTTTAAAAGCAAAGGGTACGCATAGATACAAGAAAGTGTTAAAGAAACAAGAAGGATAAACTTGATCATTAGAACTTCGTATTAATACGTGCAAACCATGATCTGCCCGGTGCATGGTAATAGCTATAATATTCTTTGTCAAATAAATTGTTGACCGCTAAAGAGACATCAACATTCTTTGTTACGCGATAACCAATTTTTGTATTCCATAATGTGTAGGCATCGTATGAACCAATAACACCATTAACAGTGTCTGAATTTGTGTCTGTATTGTAAACTTTAGATGCATATTCAGCCCCTAAACTACCAAACCATTTTCCCTCATCATAGCCCAATATAATACTGTACATATCTCGTGGAATATCCGTTAATTGTTTGCCAATAGAATCAGGCGCTGTTTCATTTTCAAGCATTTTACTGAATGTTTTTGTGTAATTTGTTGTTAAATCAAAACCATTGATAAGTGGCTGTTTAAGAGAAATTTCATAGCCTTTTGTTTCTGCTTTGCCCGCATTAATAGTATCTCTACGGTTATTTGTACTTCCGTTTAAAGAGGGGTCTGTAGAAGTTTGAGAATAAATCATATTTGTAATTTCATTATGGAACCAATAGATTTTTAATAATCCTTTATCTAAAACATGCTGTTCAACACCAACATCATATGACGTACTTTTTTCAGGTTTTAGATTTGGATTTGGGAAGTAAAAGGTTGTTCCTGAGTTCCATTTTTTATATAAATTATAGACATCAGGAGCATGAAATGCTTTACCAATGGAACTTTTAAATGTTGTACCATCAATGGCTTCCCAAGCAATGGATGCTTTTGGAGAGAAGCTGCTAGCAGAACTGTCTTGAGGATCAAACGTATTAGCAGGCGTCACATAATCTATTGAATAGCCATCGTACCCTTTCCACCAATCATAACGGAATCCAACAGTGCTCGAGAGTGTTTCTGTCAAATCGCTTTTAAGATCACCTAGTACTGCGAATGTTCTACTTTTCCCTCCAACATCATCACGCAGTGCTGTTTTGCTGTCTAAATCCTTCCAATTTGATATCTCGTATGCCGTCTTCTCGGCTTGTTGAAGTCTGTATTGAGTTCCAATAAGAAGTGAATTTGAATCATTCAAACCTATGTCATACAATACATCAATGTTATGCCCTTCTTTATTATTGGGTGTTGAACGACCAACCCCACCATTTAAAGTTGCTCCAGTCTGTGGTGTCGTATATCCACCATCGGATGTAAGATAAGAATAATTGAATGATAATTTTGACATTGCAAATTGATGAGAATAGCCTAATGCATAAATAAATTGATCAAAATCTCCTATTCCTGATAAATAAGAATATTGGCTAGGTAAATACACACTTGTGCCTGAAGCATTTTTAAGATACGTTTCTGGATTGTTATATCCATATTTATAATTTTGATACATAAAAGTTGTATTTAAACGATCAACATCTGTAATATCATATTGAGCTTTAACTTTAAGATCATCACTTTCCCAATAGTTATACCCTTTATTTCCAAGGGCATAGCGTGTAGCTCCAGACGTTGTAGATGTTTTTATAGCGCCTGTAGTTCCAGTAGGTGCTGTTGTCCCAGAACTGATAACATCATCAGAGAGATAGCCATCGCTTCTTGTTGCACCATAGGAGACTTTGACTTTCAATTTATCATTGACTGCTCCTGCGCCTGATACATACGTTTGTTTAACATTTTTATCAGCATCACCTTTATCAAAAGCATTGCCATAACCAACACTAGCTTTAAATTCTGGCTCTTTCGGAATGGACGTTATAAAGTTAATAGCCCCACCCATAGCGTTACTACCATACAAGCTTGAAAAAGGTCCTCTTACTATTTCTATTTGCTCTATATCTTCAGGATTTAAAGCCGATGAAAAGCTAACACCTCCAGAGTATGAATCATTTAAAGGAATGCCATCTAACATTATTAGAGTTCGTGCTTGCTTAGGCATCCCTCGTACAACAATAAGTGGCGTTGAATCCATAAGTCCTTTAGATTGTTTAACACGAACACCTTCAACTGATCGTAAAACATCTTTAATATTATTAGCAGGTAGAGTACTGATTTCTTCTTTTGAAATGACACTAACACTACCAGGTGCTTCATCAACATTAATTTCTGTTCGTGTAGCAGTTGTAATTACCGGCTCTAATGTATTATCTTGTGCCAATGCAATACAACAGGCAACAGAAGAAATCAACATATAATTCAGGCACTTTCTCATTTACATACCTTTTAAATAATATAAATTTAATATTAAAATTAAACAAATATTATTAAAAGATAACTTTATTACTAATTAAAAATTGGTAATATTAATTATGGCATAAAATAATATGATAATTATTTATAAATCTCACTTTATATCAAAGAGAGAATACTCCATAAAAAGTTACTGAATTGAGATGGGTATTTTTCTATGAGCATGTGTAAATGATGTTTAAGTACATCTTTATGGTTGGTGAGTTAGTATGAATTTGCTATGGAAAACATAAGTTATTCTAATAAGGAAGTGCCATGTTTAGTTTTTTTCGTGCAACCGAGCAAACAGCCTTTAATGCTTCATCTACGGGTCATGCTATTGTAGTAATTTTAAATCTTCAAGAACAATCCATT
>DBTO01000109.1 GCA_002307095.1 Sulfurospirillum sp. UBA1314 | reverse complement strand
CGCCACTTCTCAATTTTAAGATCGTTTTCTAAGATGTGCTCCACAAGCCACTTTTTGGCGATCATCTTCATACTTTTTTGAAGCTCCGCAACCCCTTTTTTCTCTTTGAGAATTTTGGTCATTCCCTCAATGATGCTTTCATGAAACTTCTTATGTGTTTCAAGCAGAGGGTAATCAAGGCTTTGCATATACGCCTCTTCTTCTTTAAAATGTTTTGCCATGTAGTCAAAAAACTCTTTAAACAATTTTCCAAGCGCTACTTTATCAGCGCTATTAGGATCAAGTGCTTGAACCGCGTTTGCAAGATCGAAAAGTTCTTGATGTTGTTGATCCAAAAGCGCATGATGCAGGCTAAATTTTTCACTCCATTCTATCAACACTGATGTTCCTCATAATTCTTTTGACGGTATTTTAGCACGCTTTGAGAGGTTTTGAGCAAGATTTTGTTAACATAAGAGCTGTAAAATACTTTTCAATTATAGATAAGGAAATTGCATGATCATTAAACTACTCCAATCACTTTTAATAACACTCCCACTTCTTTGGCTTGGATGCTCCAAAAATGAAACACAAAACAGATCCAAACCGCAGACTGAAGTAGGTGTTTATACCTTAAGTGCGCAAAGTGTTACGCTCACACGCGAACTTCCTGGGCGCACCAAAGCGACTCTGAGCTCCGAAATTCGCCCGCAAGTGGGGGGAATTATTCAAGCGCGACTGTTTGATGAGGGCTCTTTGGTCAAGAAAGATACGGTGCTCTACAAAATCGATCCTTCCAGTTATCAAGCTGCCTTTGATGAAGCCAAAGCTGCACTTAAAAATGCGGAGGCAACACTGGAATCAACACGCCTTAAAAGTGAGCGTTATGCAGACCTAGTGAAAATAGAGGGCGTCTCCAAACAAGATGCAGAAGATGCCAAAGCAGCGTATTTGCAAGCGGTAGCGAGTGTGGATGAAAAAAATGCCGCTTTGCAAAGTGCGCAGATCAATCTTGAATACACCAAAATCAAAGCACCGATTAGCGGACGTATTGGAACCTCTAGCGTAAGTGTGGGTGCGCTTGTAAGTGCGAGTCAAACCACAGCGCTCTCTACGATTCGTACCCTAGATCCGATCTATGTCGATCTAACGCAATCGAGCACGCAACTTTTAAAACTCAGAGCGCTTTTAGCACAACAAGGGATCAAAAAGGGGAGTACGAAGCTTGTCTTAAATCTTGAAGATGGCTCACGTTATGCTTACGAGGGAACGCTTCAGTTTCAAGAGATTGCAGTCGATGAGAGCACAGGTACGGTGACACTTCGTGCCACTTTCCCTAACCCTGAGGGTATCTTGCTTCCTGGTATGTACGTGCGAGCACTGATGGATGAAGCCGTCAACGAAACAGCCCTCTTGGTGCCTCAACAAGGCGTTCAACGCGATCCAAAAGGCAATGCAACGGTATTTATCGTCACAAGTGACAATAAAATAGAGACGCGCGTTGTCACTACGGAACGTGCTATGGATGATATGTGGTTGATCAGTAGTGGTTTAGCGGTAGGTGATCGTGTTGTTGTTGAAGGCTCAAACAAAGTACACGCAGGCGATAGTGTCAAAGCCGTGGATGTCACAACAAGCTTAGGTAAAGCGCAATGATCGCACACTTTTTTATCCATCGACCCATCTTTGCATGGGTTATTGCCATTGTTATTATGCTTGCAGGTGTTGGTTCTATTTTTTCACTGCCTGTGGCACAATACCCTGACATTGCGCCGCCTACGATTCGTATTAACACTACCTATACGGGTGCCTCTGCTCAAACGGTGGAGAACAGTGTCATTCAAATTATTGAACAGCAACTGACCGGTTTGGATGGACTGTTGTATTTTTCCTCTACGAGTAGCTCTTCAGGAACGGCAAGCATTGATGTGACGTTTCAAAAAGGAACCGACGCCGATACGGCGCAAGTGCAAGTGCAGAACAAAGTAGCACAGATTACGACACGTCTTCCAAAATCGGTTCAAAATGAGGGTGTTCGCGTTACCAAAGCGCAAAATGACTTTTTGATGATTGTCTCCTTGTATGACATGACCGATACTAAAATGTCGGTGGATGTCGCCGATTATCTGCTCAGCAATCTGCAAGATCCGATTGCGCGTTTGGAAGGTGTTGGAACAGTACAAGTCTTTGGTGGTCAGTACGCAATGCGCATTTGGCTAGATCCTTCCAAATTGGCTTCGTATAATTTGATGCCTTCTGATATTAGTAGTGCCATTACCGCTCAAAATGTACAAGTCTCCGCCGGTAGCATTGGGGCACTTCCTGCCTCCTCTGAGCAACAACTCAATGCAACGGTTACGGCAAAATCGCAACTGCAAACGGCAGATGAATTTAAAAAGATCATCATCAAACATGATAGCAGTGGGGCTGTGGTTCGCTTAAGCGATGTAGCACGCGTGGAGCTTGGCAGTGAGAGCTACAGCAATGTGACGAGGCTCAATGGTCATCCTGCTTCCGGACTTGCGGTTATGCTTGCCCCTGGGGCTAATGCGCTTTCCACTGCCAGTCGCGTCAAAGCGGCGATTGCCAAGATGGAACCTACATTTCCTTCGGGGTACAAAGTCGCGTATCCAAGAGACAGTACAAAATTTATTCGTATCTCGATTGAAGAGGTGGTTAAAACACTGTTTGAAGCGATTTTACTCGTTATTGTGGTGATGTTCGTCTTTTTACAAAACTGGCGAGCGACTTTGATTCCTGCCATTGCCGTTCCGGTTGTTCTTTTGGGAACTTTCGGTATTTTAGAGGTGTTTGGCTACTCGATCAATACCTTAACGATGTTTGGTATGGTGCTCTCCATCGGTCTGTTGGTCGATGATGCGATTGTGGTGGTTGAAAACGTTGAGCGTTTGATGCGTGAAGAGAAACTTCCCCCTATGGAAGCGACTGAAAAGTCGATGAAAGAGATCACCAGTGCGCTGGTGGGAATTGCGACCGTTCTCTCAGCCGTTTTCTTACCGATGGCATTTTTTGAAGGCTCAACCGGTGTGATTTACCGTCAATTTTCCATTACGATTGTCTCTTCGATGGTACTCTCTGTCATTGTGGCGCTCACCTTAACACCTGCTCTGTGCGCTTCATTGTTAACGCCCCATGCGCAATCACACAGCCGTGGCTTTTTTGGATGGTTTAACACAACATTTGATTCATTGATAGAGCGTTATAAAGGTCGTGTAGGCTTGGTTATTGCAACGCCGTTTCGATGGATGCTGCTTTATGCGATTATTGCTTCCATTATGGCTCTTTTAATGCTTCGTCTGCCCACAGGTTTTTTACCGAGTGAAGACCAAGGCGATAGCATGGTGCAGTTTACATTGCCTGAAGGTGCTTCGTTTAAACGCAGTAATGCCGTTTCTCGCGAGATAGAGCACTATTTTCTAAACGAAGAGTCTAACAATACTGAAGCCATTTTTACCATCTCAGGCTTTAGTTTTAGCGGAAGCGGGCAAAATGCAGGTATGGCGTTTGTGGCACTCAAAGATTGGGATGAACGACCAGGTGTGTTTAACCGATCGGATACGATTTCAAATCGTGCCACAATGAAGCTCTCGCGTGTGCGTGATGCACAGATTTTTTCACTCAACCCTCCTGCAATTCAAGGATTGGGTCAAAGCAATGGCTTTGATTTTCAGCTGCAAGCCCTTGCCGATACCAATCGTGAAAAACTCAAAACGCTTCGCGATACTTTGCTTAGTAACGTACGAAGTGACACTACTTTTACGGCAGTTCGTTTGGGCAGTATGGAAGATACACCGCAGTTACATGTAAACATTGATGAAGCCAAAGCCGTTGCGCTTGGGCTTTCATTATCGGATGTGGATGATACACTCAATTACGCGTGGGCAGGTGTCTATGTCAACGATTTTGTCGATCGCGGACGGATTAAAAAGGTGTATGTCCAAGGCGATGCTCCTTTTCGTTCCCAACCTGAAGATTTAGATCAGTGGTATGTGAAAAGCAGCAGTGATGTGATGACGCCATTTT
>DBTO01000041.1:1545-5738 GCA_002307095.1 Sulfurospirillum sp. UBA1314 | reverse complement strand
AAGTGACCGATTATGAGCTTGTACGTTATATCGCTTCCAAACAAAGACCTATCATTATCTCCACAGGAATTGCAACATTGAACGAGATCGAAGATGTGGTTGCTATCTGTAAACAAGAAGGCAACCCTAACATTATCTTACTGCAATGCACCTCCTCTTACCCAGCACCATTAGAAGGAGCAAACCTGTTAACCCTTCCCGATTTGAGTAAGCGTTTTGACGTTATCGCAGGATTTTCAGACCATACATTGGGCATCACCGCACCCATTGCAGCCGTAGCACTGGGCGCAAAAGTGATCGAAAAACATTTTATTTTAGATAAAAATATTGGCGGAGCCGATGCGAGTTTTTCCCTTGATGCTGCCGAATTTAGTGCGATGGTTCAAGCCGTGCGTGACACCGAAAAACTCTTAGGTAAACCCACCTACGCCCTCGATGAGAAGAGCATTAAAGGAAGGCAATTTGCACGAAGTCTGTATGTTGCCAAAGATATTAAAAAAGGGGAACCCTTCACCGAAGAGAATATCCGCTCCATTCGTCCAGGATACGGATTACACCCTAAATATTGGCATGAGATTTTAGGCAAATGTGCTCACAGTGACTTGAGCTTTGGCGATCGACTGAAAGAAGAGAATATTACCTCATTCTCTTGTGAAAAAAAACTATAAAAATCACGATCATAAGAGAAGATACGTAACATGAAAATACTCGTAACAGGTTCAGCTGGTTTTATAGGATTTCACCTGAGCAAACAACTTTTAGAAAGAGGCGATTGTGTCATAGGGCTGGATAACATCAACGATTATTATGACGTTGATTTAAAATATGCGAGGCTTCATGAACTGGGTATTGAAAAAGAGGCAATTAGCAAGACACTCACTCCTTCAAAACGCTATGCAAAGCACTCTTTTATCCAAGCAGATTTAGAAGATCAAGACATTTTACACCAACTCTTTCACGATGAAAAGTTCGATGCCGTATGCCATCTTGCGGCACAAGCGGGGGTTCGTTACTCTTTGGAAAATCCCCATATCTATATCCGATCTAATGTGACAGGTTTTCTTACGATTCTTGAATGCTGTCGCCACCATCAGGTTCAAAATCTCTCATTTGCCAGCAGTTCTAGCGTTTATGGGCTCAATAGCGCTCAACCTTTTTCAACAAGCGATTCTACGGATCATCCTGTGAGCATTTATGCTGCAACGAAAAAAGCGGCGGAAATGATGGCACATACGTATGCTCATCTTTATGGTATTCGCATAACAGGGCTTCGATTTTTTACCGTTTATGGCCCATGGGGAAGACCCGATATGTCTCCTTTTCTTTTTGCGGATGCTATTCTTCGAGGTCGGCCTATTTCTGTTTTTAATGAGGGGAAGATGAGTCGAGATTTTACCTATATTGATGATATTATCGAGGGAATCATCCATGTTATCGATTCTCCTGCAAAAGAATCTTCCCATTTTGATCCGCAGCACCCTGATCCTTCTATCTCAAGTGCTCCTTACAAGTTATACAATATTGGGAACAACCAACCTATTCCCCTTCTCTCTTTTATCGAAATACTTGAAAAAACGATTGGTAAAAAAGCGCATAAAAACTTTATGCCGATGCAAGATGGCGATGTCGTATCAACCTATGCCAACATCGATGATTTGGGCAAAGACTTTAACTACAAACCTCATACCAATCTTGAAGAAGGTATCCAAAACTTTGTGCGCTGGTATCGACAGTTTTACGCTATTGAGCCTATTTAAACTAAGATTGCATCGACGATACCATCGATATTAAGGCTCATTGCACCAAAAACGCTCTGCGCTCTTTCATCATAACGCTGACCCAACATTCGCCCCACCGTCTCTAAAAGCTCTTCTTTGGTATTGACCCATTCCATCAATCCTTGATCGATCTGGTATTTGTCATAATGGCTAACAAAGCTGCGTGTTGAGATAGTTGGTGTTCCAAAGTAGCATGCTTCCGTATTTAACGTTCCACCACCGCCAATAAACAGATCGGCATAAGCCAAAAGATGCTGAATCTCAACCTTCTCTTCTAAAACCGTTACAAAGGGAAACTGCTCTTTGAGGTAACGACTCTCATACCGAGGGATAATAACGATATTTGCCCCTGTTTGCTCAGCAATGGTGTACATTGCATCGTACAAAATTGGGTACTGTTTATCAACATAGCTCGCCTTATACTCCTCTTCTCGAATCACGATCAATGGCTTTTTAAGATCAAGTTTATAAGGATGAAGAATGATTTCAACGCTCTTCATGGAGGGTTTAAAATCTTTGAGCCAGATGAATGGATCAATAAACTGATACGAAAAGATCTGCTCATCATCGAGTGAAAAACGACGAAAGATGTCATCGGGAACGACAAAGGGCTTGATCACACGGTTAGAAAGAGGGAGTGTGAGTCTGGCTTGTGGAAGCGCTTTTTTAAAGTTCTCTTTATGGTCGGATAGAGGGATGTCATAGAAGTTGATTACCGGAATTCCCAAACCAAAGGCGACACGATTGGCATCGACAGAACATAGACTTACAAGGCGGTTGATATTATAAATGCTGACAAACTCCATGAGTGCCTTTTGCCTTTCAATGGAAGCATGCAACTTGTCTTTTAAACATGCCCCTCCAAACTCACCACGATTGGTAAAAGCAATATTGTGTAGTTTTAAAAGCTCTACGACTTCACTATACCCCTGACCTTCACGAGCGGTAATCAGTGTCTTACGACCTCTTTTTTCGATATGTTTAATAATAGGAATAAAAAAAAGTACCGACTTTGGTGTCACTAAATCAAACCAGATCATCCATCTCTCCTTTTACAAAGCAGATTCCCAATTTTTTCATGTCCACACAGCGCTCAAAAAATGAATCGCTGCTAATTTTATCCCATGCCTCTCTCATTCCCTCAGACCATGAAATATCATCAAATACAACGACCGCTTTGGGGCTCAAATAGGGCTTTAACATCTCCAAATAGTGTAAGGTTGCCTCTTTATCGTGATGTCCGTCGATAAAAGCCAAATCAATCTGCAAGAAAGCTTCTAAAAGAGCAGGTAAGACATCTTGAAAACGCCCAACATACTGCGTAATGTTCTCACACCCTGCCTCTTCGATATTTTCCTGCGCAAGCTTTGCCACATTGGCATCACCTTCAATGGTATAAATCATCGACTCACGGCATCCTTTTGCCATATAAATCGCTGAGAAACCGCAACACGTTCCAAGCTCTAAAACTTTTTGAGGACGATGCTTTTGTACCAAAGCGTAAAGCCTCTGCGCCCACTCTCCTTTAAGTCCAATCGATGAGAGCTGTGCAATCGTTGCCTCTTTCGTCACACCTTGATACATCTCCTCCTGACTTCGTGTAGCTTCTGGATCTCCTGCCCCGTAATCAACAAGGCTAATGACTTCATCTTGTTCTTTTCGTTTGGTACGAATGGCTTCAATCGTCTTGAAAATAGCATGGTCGTGAGATGTAAATTGCATAGTGTTCCTTATAAATAGAGCTTCGCGTACCATCTGCAAAAGAGGTACAGCGACCAAACATGCTGTTTGAAACGCCCCTCTTTGCCTTCGTGGTATAAAAATGTCACAAATGATGGGTCAAACAGTCCACTTTTGTGGCTTACATGTAACATCAATTCTAAAATTTTATCCTTATATTCATCATACAGCCACTCGATAAACGGTGAGCTGAACCCTTTTTTCTTACGTTCAATAATAGCAGAAGGTATGTACTTTTGAGCAATCTGCTTTAAGAGGTATTTGTTGGTATTCCCCGCTCGTAACGCAGGAGGTAAAGCAAGACAATAATCCACCAAGCGATAATCTAAAAAAGGTGCTCGAAGCTCCAAAGCATGCGCCATCGACATACGATCAATCTTGCTCATCAAAACCTCAGCAACCCAAATCTTAAAATCGATCTTAGACATCCATAAAAACGGATTCTTATCGATAGAAATATTTTTGCGCACATCACCTGTTTCAATACCACGCAGCGCATCAAACTGCCGTTTTGTAAAGGTTTCACCACCACTGTAAAAAGGGTGTTCATTGCTGCTGATGCGTCGCAAATACTCCCAATTCCGTGACCAATTAGGGTTGTGTTCTAAATAGTTTTTTAAAAGCATTTGACTCTGAGGTGAAAGCTCTGCGTGCATTTGGTAGTATTTTGCCATC
>DBTO01000041.1:1405-1540 GCA_002307095.1 Sulfurospirillum sp. UBA1314 | reverse complement strand
TGTCATAGCCTAAGAATATCTCATCGCTTCCCTCACCACTAAGACAGACTTTTATACCTGATTGATGTACCATTTGGGAAATCAAATAGGTTGGCATACACGCCGTGTCTCCCATCGGTTCATCCAAATGCGCAA
>DBTO01000041.1:0-1306 GCA_002307095.1 Sulfurospirillum sp. UBA1314 | reverse complement strand
GTGCATTTGGTAGTATTTTGCCATCTCAAAGTAGTTGTCATAGCCTAAGAATATCTCATCACTCCCCTCACCACTAAGACAGACTTTTATACCTGATTGATGTACCAGTTGAGAAATCAAATAGGTTGGCATGCACGCCGTGTCCCCCATCGGTTCATCCAAATGCGCAAGTGTGTTCTCAATGGTATCCATATACGTCTTTTTGTTGATGCGAAGCTCATGATGATGTGAGCCGATGTGCATCGATGCCTCTTTGGCTTGATCTAATTCATCGTAGTGCAAATACTCATCATAACCAATCGAAAACGTGTGAATCTTCTTGCCTGAGGCCTTCGCATAGATGGCACTTACCAGCGAAGAGTCGATGCCACCAGAGAGCAAGGAAGCAACCTCCACATCGCCTACGAGACGCTTTTGTACAGCGTCTAAAAGAAGTTCTTCGATCTTTATAAGTGCATCGGCTTCGCTTACATGTAAAAGCTCTTTTTCGCCAACGTCATAGTAGCGTTTACATGTAAAAACACCTTTATCATACGTCGCATACATTCCTGCTTCAAGCTTATGGATTCCTTCAAAAAACGTGTGTGGAGGAAGCGTGCTTTGAAAAGCAAAATAGTTTTGAAATCCTTGCATATTCATAGCAGGTGTTGTCTCTAAAAGTGCCACAATGGCTTTAATTTCACTCGCAACGATCAGCCCTTTACTCTGACTAAAATAGAGTGGCTTCTTACCAAAGCGATCCCGTGCCATAAAAAGCACTTGGGTTTGTCTATCGTAAAGACAAAACGCGAACATACCATTGAGGCGTGAAAGCATCGAATGCCCCAGCTTTTCGTAAAGTTTGATAAGCACTTCAGTGTCGCTCGTCGTTTTACATGTAAGCGCATATTCACGTTTTAGCGCTTCAAAGTTGTAGATTTCTCCATTAAAAACAAGCGCATAACGCTCATCAATCATCGGCTGGTTCGATCTAGCATCAAGGTCGATGATGGAAAGCCTCGTATGCCCCATCAAAACCTCTTTTTCACCCCAAACACCTTGCGCATCAGGCCCACGGTGAGAGAGTTTGCAGAGGGCTTGCTCGAAGCTCTGTTGGTTATGATTACCGATGGCTGCTAAGATTCCGCACATACACACGCTTCCTTTGATACAACATTGTTAACCAGTTTCACCCATTGTTGTTGGCACCTATCATGACGATACGCTTGGATGATTTTTTGAGCCCCTTGTTCCAACGCCACTTTAAATATCGGCTCTTTTTCAAAACGCACTAATGCCAACGAGAGCGATTCAATATCGCCTCGAT
>DBTO01000202.1 GCA_002307095.1 Sulfurospirillum sp. UBA1314 | reverse complement strand
ATTGTGGCTATCAGTGGTAACCAAGTTCCTGATGCTCCAAAAGTATTAGTCAAAGCAGGAACTACCTATAAGTTTAACGGTTTTTATGTTTCGCCAGCGGTGAAATATGTGGATAAGCGATATGGTGACATTCAAAATGTAGAATCTCTTCCATCGTACTACACGGTTGATGTCGAAACAGGGTACTCTAAAAAGAATTTTTATGGCTTTAAAGAGGCAATCTTCTCAGTATCGTTGCAAAATCTATTGGATAAAAAATACATTGCCATTATTAAAAACGATTTGGACGATACCGGAACAGGAGGTACAAGCTATTATGCGGGTGCTCCATTTACGGCTATTGCTAGCGTAACATTGAAATTTTAACCGATGAAAAAGCTGTTTATTTTTCTTGTTATTTTTTTACATGTAACGTTTGCTGAGAGTAAAACGATTACCGATATGTTTGGCAGACAGGTTGAAATTCCTCCAACGGTTAGAAGTGTTGTCACGGCAGGAGGAACGCCTGCTGTGAACGCATTTTTGTTTGCACTAGGGAGTGGAGATAAAATCACCAATGGTCTTCCTAAAACCATTAACGGGAAGAGTTGGGAATTTCAAACCATATTTGCTCCCAAACTGAGCTCGTTACCTACCGTTTCAAACGGTGGCCCTCAGTGGGATATCAATATAGAATCCCTTCATTTGGTAGCGCACGATGTCGTTTTTGTTGTGAATGAACACAGTGCAGAGTCCTTAGCAAAAAGGAATTTTTGCGTTATTGGGTTAAATTGGACGAATCCAGACAGCATCAAACATACCATAACCTTGCTCGGAGATATTTTAGGCGTACAAGACAGAGCACTTGCATACAATCACTACTATGACGACACGTTAACATTCGTATCGAACAAAGTTGGAAATCCAAAACAGAAGCCAAAAGCGTTGTACCTAAGACACACCAATTTGTCGCTTCCTATGGTCTCGACGGCAACATGGATGATCGAAAATGCAGGTGGAATCAATGTCGCTAAAGAGATTAAAGATCATATGATCGTCTCCATCGAGCAAATTTTAGAATGGAATCCTGATGTACTTTTTGTATGGAATAGCAATGAAGTGAACGCAGTCTACAACGATAAACGGCTGGAGAATCTCAACGCTGTCAAAACTAAAAAAATCTTTGCTGTCCCAATGGGAGCGCATGTATGGACGCATTATACGCCAGAACAACCGCTTGCCGTTTTATGGGCTGCCGAAAAATTTTACCCTGAACGTTTCAAAGACATCGCTATAAATCAAGAAATCGTTGCGTTCTATAAGAAATTTTTTGGCGTCGAACTGAGCGAGCTTCAGTTAAATCAACTCTTAAATCCGTAAAGAAAAGGCTTTGCCCTCGCCCATACGAGGGCAATTTACGTTACATGTAAATCTCTCTTCTCTTTAAAATGCTCTGCCTTGTATTCCTTTTTCTAGGGTTATTGTTATATCTTCATTACCTGAATAAAGTAGCCTGCCACTAGTTGCTCATTTTCTCCACATCATGAAGCAAAGTAGAAAGCTTTACATGTAAAAAGGAAAAGTTCAAAGTTTAGTTGTCATTTTTCCTTTTGATAAGCCTTAATGTTGCCGAATTTTTGAATAAATAATTTTATCTTGTTTGTTAAAATAAATATGCAAGTTATCATAGTCAAATCCGAAACCGCTGCACATTCCAAGAACGTAGCTGTATTCATTTTCTTGAATATGATCAGGTTTCCCTAATAGATTTTCTACAAATTGTTTACTTTCACCTTGTTTTAAAAGGTTATCTCTAATATCTTTTGCCATACCACCGCGATAACAGGTAGAATCTAGTTCTTGGGTAAGTGGTATATTCCATTTTTTAGTATCAAAAGATTGATGTGAAAAGACTCCAATTGTCATCCACCACACGAATATTCCACCTAAGATAGCTAAAAATCCTGTGATTGCTAAAAAGGTAATTAGTATTTTTTTAAGAGTCAGTAGAACGTTTCTTATCACAGATAATCCCTTTGCCTTCATCAAAGAATATTATTAAATTATAAATTGCATCAAAAGAATTTTAGCAGAAATTAGGGGCAGGACTAAACTTTTATGCTTACATGTAAGAAGTTGCCCTTGAATCCAAGGGCTTAAACGTTTTACATGTAAATCTGTCCACCACTCTCTTTAAAATGCTCCGCTTGTTCTTCCAACCCTTTTTCTAATGCTACATTGACATCTTCAGCACCTATCTTTGCGGCATAATCACGCACATCTTGCGAAATTTTCATGGAGCAAAACTTTGGGCCGCACATGGAGCAGAAGTGGGCGACTTTGGCACTCTCGACTGGCAGGGTTTTATCGTGGTATTCACGTGCTCGGTCTGGGTCGAAGCCGATGTTGAACTGGTCGTACCATCGAAATTCAAAGCGGGCTTTGCTCATGGCGTTGTCGCGGATTTGGGCACCTGGAAAACCTTTGGCGAGGTCGGCGGCGTGGGCGGCGATTTTGTAGGCGATGATGCCTTCTTTGACGTCTTCTCTATTTGGCAGTCCTAAGTGCTCTTTTGGCGTGACGTAGCAGAGCATCGCTGTGCCGTACCAGCCGATTTGCGCTGCGCCGATGGCTGAGGTGATGTGGTCGTACCCCGGAGCGATGTCGGTGACCAAGGGTCCAAGTGTGTAGAAGGGCGCTTCAAAACAGTCTTCTAATTCTTTGGTCATATTCTCTTTAATTTTTTGCATTGGGACGTGACCAGGCCCCTCGATCATTACTTGTACGTCGTGTTTCCATGCGATTTTGGTGAGTTCTCCCAAGGTTTCAAGTTCGGCAAATTGCGCTTCATCGTTGGCATCATAGAGTGAGCCGGGGCGCAAGCCATCTCCGAGTGAAAAGGCGACATCATACGCTTTCATGATGTCACAGATTTCCTCAAAATGGGTGTATAAAAAACTCTCTTTGTGATGGTGCAAACACCATTTTGCCATGATAGAACCACCGCGAGAGACGATGCCTGTGAGACGTTTAGCCGTCATCGGCACGTAAGCAAGGCGCACACCCGCGTGAATGGTGAAGTAGTCCACGCCTTGTTCGGCTTGCTCGATGAGGGTATCACGAAACACTTCCCACGTCAGGTCTTCGGCGATGCCATTGACTTTCTCTAGGGCTTGATAAATCGGCACGGTTCCGATAGGCACGGCGGAGTTTCGCAGAATCCACTCTCTGGTTTCGTGGATATTTTTACCCGTAGAAAGATCCATAACGGTATCGCCACCCCAACGGGTTGACCACAGCATCTTCTCAACCTCTTCTTCGATGGATGAGGTGGTAGCGGAGTTACCGATGTTTGCGTTGATCTTGACCATGAAGTTACGACCTATTATCATCGGCTCGGCTTCGGGGTGGTTGACATTCAGAGGTAGCACCGCTCGTCCTGCGGCGATCTCTTGGCGGACAAATTCAGGGGTGTAAACATCGGGCAAGTTTGCGCCAAAATGCTCGCCTTTGTGTTGAGAGCCTAAGAGTTTGTTTTTGCGTGCCTCTTCAAGGTTGCAGTTTTCGCGAATGGCGACATACTCCATCTCAGGCGTGACGATGCCAGCACGCGCGTAGTGCATTTGGGTGATGTTTTTGTCCTTCATCGCACGACGAGGTTTTTTAAGATTTGGGAAGCGAAGGGCATTGAGTTCTTGGTCATCGTGACGCTTGTGAAAATAGACAGAGCTAAAATCGCTCAACTGTTCGGTATCAGCGCGCTCTTCGATCCACTTGGCACGAAGCGGCGCTAAGCCTTTGTGCAGGTCGATTTTAACGTTTGGGTCAGTGTAAACGCCTGAGGTGTCATAGACATGAAGCGGTGGATTTTCCTCGAACGTGCCATCGCGAAGCGAAGTAGGGCTGAGCGTGATTTCACGCATCGGGACTTGAATGTCTTTGCGTGAGCCTTGGATGTAGATTTTACGAGAACTTGGGAAGTTTTGAATGTATGAAGCATCTATTGTTTCAAGATTGTCGAGTACTTTACTCATGGGTTTATCTCCTTATTTCCTACGCTG
>DBTO01000292.1 GCA_002307095.1 Sulfurospirillum sp. UBA1314 | reverse complement strand
TCAAACGTAAAGAGACATCCATTTATAAAGCAGTTGATTTAGTTAAAGATAAAGTAGCGGATGCTGTTGTCTCTATGGGACATAGTGGTGCGACGATGAGCTTAGCAACACTGCGTATAGGAAGACTTAAAGGTGTTTTACGCCCTGCAATTGCTACGATTATGCCAACTGCTATTGCTGGTAAACTTAGTCTAGTGTTAGACGTAGGTGCCAATGTAGATTGTAAAGCAGAGCATTTGGTACAATTTGCCGTTATGGGTGAAACGTACGCGAAAGATGTTTTGAAAATTCCTAAGCCAAAAGTTGGGCTTCTTTCTAATGGCGAAGAGGAAAGTAAAGGCAATGAGACAACCAAAGAGGCATTTTTAACACTTAAAAAGCTTGAGAGTTTTGTCGGCAATGTCGAAGGAAATAACGTTTTTGATGGTTCTGTTGACGTCATCGTTTGTGATGGCTTTATGGGTAATATTTTGCTCAAAGCCAGTGAAGGCGTTGCTGATTCGATTACTAAGATTATCAAACAAAATGTAAGACGTTCCCCTCTTGCAATTGCAGGAGCCGTACTGATGCGCAAAGTGTTTAAAGTGCTTAAAAAGCAAGTTGATTATGCGGAGTACGGTGGAGCACCACTGATTGGTATCAATGGCTGTGCGATTATAGGGCATGGCAAAAGTAATTCTAAAGCGGTCAAAAACGCTATTTTTCAAGCGATTAATTTTTCGAGTTCCTCTATCAATGCTGATATTGAGCAAAAAATAGCGCTACTAGAGCAGTAAAGGATAAACGTGTACGCATCTTTAAAATCCATTGGAGCTTATGCCCCTTCTCACATCCTCAGCAATGCCGATCTTGAAAAAATGGTTGAAACAACGGATGAATGGATTGAGAAGCGTACCGGGATTAAAGAGAGGCGTATCGCTGCGGATGATGAGTCAACCAGTGATTTAGGCGTTAAAGCAGCACTTCTTGCTATTTCGCGTGCGGGATTGGCGAAAGAAGAGATTGATCTTATCATCTGCGCGACGCTTTCACCTGATCATTTCTGTATGCCTTCAACTGCGTGTGTCATTGCCGGTAAACTAGGCATTAACGACGTTATGGCGTTTGATATCAGCGCCGCGTGCAGTGGATTTGTCTATATGCTTTCGATGGCAAAAGCCTTTATCGAATCCGGCATGAAAAAAAATATTTTGATTATAGGTGCTGAAAAAATTAGCAGTATAATCGATTATACTGATCGAAGTACCTGTATTTTGTTTGGGGATGGCGCCGGAGCCGCTATTATTGGTGCAACGGATACTAAAAATGAAGCTATTTTAGATATTCACGCCTCCGCCGATGGTCGTTATGGTGATCTTCTCATCACGCCAGGCTGTGGCTCAAAATTTCCATGTTCCCAAGAGACGCTGGATAACAAACTCAATTACATTAAAATGCAAGGCAATGAAGTTTACAAAGTAGCGGTGAAAACTTTGACAAACGATGTGATTGATATTTTAGAAAAAAATAACATTGATGCTTCTCAAATCGATCATTTTATTCCCCATCAAGCCAATTTTAGAATCATCGAAGCGGTACGTGCAAAACTCAATTTCCCTATCGAAAAAACCGTTTTAACGGTTGCAAAATACGGCAATACTTCGGCAGCTTCTATTCCGATGGCAATGAACGATGCTTATGAAGAGGGACGCATTAAAAAAGGCGATCTGATGCTCTTAGATACCTTTGGTGGTGGGTTTACTTGGGCAAGTGCTCTTGTGCGTTTTGGTGGTCATTAAGCTTTACATGTAAACTCAAAAAAGCTTACATGTAAAAGTATTTTAGAGAATTTTATGTAAAGTCGTCGCTTTGCTCATCCACGCCTCAAGACCTTTCCAGTCCTCTTCTTCAATCATCTTTTTTGATTTTTCAAGCTCTTGCTCAAAAACCTCAATCGAACTTAAAAGATTGGTTTTATTTTGCCTAAAAATATCCGACCACATTTGAGGCGAACTTTTAGCCACACGACTCATATCCCTAAAACCACCAGCAGCTAGGGCCAAAATACTCTTTGGATCTTCTTGCCCCATAACACTGTTTGCCAGAGCATAACTGATCACATGGGGAAGATGCGAGATAAACGAAGCATGCGCATCATGGGAAATTGGGTCCATAAAGACGATTTTCATACCAATGTGGGAAAACATCTGAATCGCTCGGTTTTTGTGTAGGTCATTGCTATTGTCCGTATCACACAAAACAACCACTTTATCGTGGTAGAGATTTTGAATCGCTGCACTGGGACCAAATTTTTCGGTACCCGTCATCGGGTGAGCTGCAATGAAATTGGAACGAATCGATTCTGGTACAGAGGCTACGATCTCCGCTTTGGTACTCCCTAAATCAATAATTGTGGTTGTATCACGCACATCTTTAAGATCCTGAAGTGCTTTGATAATACCTCCAACGGGAATCGCAAGAAAAATCACATCGCAGGTTTTAATCTCAGCAAAAGAGACAATGTCATGAACAAGATTGAGTTTTAATGCCTCTTCACAGTGACTCAGGTTGTGGTCAAATCCAACAATTTTAGAGACCAGTTTGGTGTTTTGGAGCGCCAAGCCTAAAGAGCCTCCCATTAAACCAA
>DBTO01000136.1:464-2847 GCA_002307095.1 Sulfurospirillum sp. UBA1314 | reverse complement strand
ATCGTTGAAGGGCTTCGCGATAAAAGTGTGACCGTGCTTAAAATCGAAAATTTTGATGACAAAATCAAGATTCCAGCCATTACACTCAAAGAGCTTGAGAATTTGGATTTGATGAATGGCATTGCGTTTTGCGATCTCATTAACATGCAAGCCGATTCGACCATCGAAGCGCTTTTGGATAAAAAAGATATTCCAATCGATACGATTACCATTCAACATATTGATGAAGAAAATATCGGTAAGTTGATTTTTTATTACGAGCTTTTAACCTCATTGGTAGGTCAAATGATGAATGTCAATACCTACGATCAACCAGGCGTCGAGAGTGGTAAGAAAATTCTTGAGGGAAAATTGATCGAAGAGAAGAAGAGTTTTCCTAAAAAAGGAAAATAAAATTCTGTTTTGAACGAACGCGCGTAGCGTTCGTTCTTGATTTTTCTAATGCGCTGTAAAAACCATCGCTTGTTCGTACAAGGCTGACCCCATTTTCCCCCACATAGAATAAAGATGCGTTTGCGTATCCGATATCATAAATGCCAATGCAATTTTATCCATCGTTTTATGCTCATAAATACCAAATTTATCATCAATATGCACCAAAACCATTAATGCTAAAATAGCTATTTTTTGGCTTTGTGCGGATCTGAAGATGCTTAAAGTATCTTCCAAACAAAAATGCTCCAGATCAATTTCCATATTTTCAATGCCCATCTCGGTGCAATATTCAGCGACCAACTCGCGCTCTTTAAGACCGTATTCACCATCCAGTTTTGCAATATATTGTGCCAGTTGGATAAAAGCAAATTTCTCTTCAGTTTTAAGTTTCATAAGTAACACTTTAGACTCCTTCAAGGTTAGATCAACGAAATTATAGTCAAACATTTTAAACAAACATTAATAAAAATGGTAGAATGGGCGAAAATGTACTTTGGAAGGATCACGCCCGTGGATAAAAGAATAGGCAAAAGCGAAAAAATTTTAGATGCAGCGTTAATGCTCTTTTCAACACGAGGTTTTTATGCCACGACAATTCCTGACATTGCCAAAGCAATGGGCATGAGTGTGGGAAATCTTTATAACTATTTTTCATCCAAAGAGATACTCGCCAAAGAGATTATCAAGTACTCTTCTGATATCTTAGGCGCTGAAATTCGTCGTGTGAACGAAGAAGAGGGAAACACCAAAGAGAAGATTCGCAAAATTGTAGCGCTTTATTTTGAAATGGCATCTTCCAAACCACAGCATATCAACTACTTTTTACGCGTTTATCTTGCCAATAGAGAAGTCTTTAAAGATGGCTGTGAAGGGATGCTGTGTGTCTCAGCCTTTGTCACAGAACTGATGATCTTTTTTGAAGAGGGGGTTGCGTGTGGGGAACTTCGCAATCAAGATTTTTTCTCCGCTTTTGGTCTTTTTATGGGCTATTTGGGTGGATTTGTGTTCCTAAACGGGGAAGGTGTTTTAGAAAAAGATCTTAACCATTATGTCGATGACATCGCACTTAACATTTACAACGCTTTACGACACCCGTGAAAACAGAAAAATCCACCATCATTTGGCTTCAAGGGCTTACATGTAACGGTAACAGCCACTCTTTTTTTAACTACCCACAGATGCCCAGTTTTGCCACTTCTTTTGAGATGCTGTATCATCCGCTTTTATGCGGTGCGGATGATTTTCTAAGCCTGCTCAAGAGCGATACGAAGTTTGATTTTTTAATCCTTGAAGGTGCTCTAAGCCACGATGAGAGGCTTATTGAGCGTTTTGGAATTCCGTTTTATGAAATCCTTGATACCCTCGCCACTCGTGCCAAGCATATTATTTGTGCAGGCAGTTGTGCTAGTTTTGGGGGTGTTTTTAGACTGCGAGATCCTGAGAAAATTACAGGCGCACTCTTTAGCGGTAAAGAAAAAGGTGGCTATTGGCTGGAAAAAAGCAATATCATTAACATCTCAGGTTGTCCTGTTCATCCTCGCTGGTTGGTGGAGACACTCTTGGCACTGCATGTGGGCGAGAAAGTCCTTTTAGATGAATTCTTACGCCCCAAAGAGGTCTTTTCATACTTGGTGCATCATGGCTGTTTGCGGAATGAATATTTTGAATGGAAGGTCGATAGCAAGCAATTGGGTGAAAGGGAAGGGTGCTTGTTTTACGAACATGGCTGTTTGGGACCTATGAGTCATGCCAATTGCAATAAGATTTTATGGAATGGTGTTAGCTCCAAAACAAGAGCTGGTTCGCCCTGTTTAGGGTGTACGGAGTTTGATTTTCCACGCATTGCATTGTACGAAACTCAAAAAAATATGTCTTTGCCTCAAACACCTTTTGGCATCTCTAAGCGCGCTTACTATAGCCTTGCAGGTGTGGCAAAAAGTTTTAAAAT
>DBTO01000136.1:0-224 GCA_002307095.1 Sulfurospirillum sp. UBA1314 | reverse complement strand
GTGTGGCAAAAAGTTTTAAAATTGAGAGACTTGAAAAGAAGCTAATCGATGAAAATCACTAAAGAGATTATACAACGCATTGAGGGTGAAGCGACCTTGGAGCTCGAATGGGAAGAAGAGAAGGTCAGTTTCGCACGCATCAAATTTTTTAATTATCGTGGCATTGAAGAGATTTTGAAAAAACGTCCGCTTTTGGATGCACTGGCTTTAACGCCTCGTGTGTG
>DBTO01000012.1:3178-12002 GCA_002307095.1 Sulfurospirillum sp. UBA1314 | reverse complement strand
TTCCACTGCCATCGGCATTGACAAGCTCACCATTTTTAGTAAGTGCATTCGTACCGGTGATGTAAAGATCGGCGAGAATGCCTTTGTGCCTGCGATCGCTATTTTCTTCCATGCTGATGCCCGGTTCGTACTGATTAAAAAGCGTGATGTCCTTACGAGAAGTAACATAGTCATGCAGCCCAATTTGTTTAACCGTCGTCGAACCGCCAAGCCCAATGCTCATGTGTGGTTTTATGAAACTCATGGCAACACTCAAAGCCTCTTCTTGCGTGGGAACGCAAATGAGCTCAAAGCCATGTTTTTTGTAGATTTTTTTGAGATTTTCCATCGTACCATCCTTTAAATGTCTGAATTGCTGAAATATTATAGAAGAAACTCTTATTTTAAACAAGGGTTAAACAAGCTATAATAATGCACTATTAAGAACAACACACAAGGAATTGACCCCTATGGGAAGAGCGTTTGAATACCGAAAAGCATCAAAAATGAAACGATGGGGAAATATGTCTCGCGTATTTCCAAGACTGGGCCGTACGATCATGATGGCGGCAAAAGAAGGCGGTGGAGACCCTGAGAGCAATGCAAAACTCCGCACGGCGATCCTCAATGCCAAAGCGGAAAATATGCCTAAAGACAACATCGATGCCGCGATTAAACGCGCCCTTGGCAAAGATGCCCAAACCCTGAGTGAAGTCACTTTTGAAGGCAAAGGCCCACATGGCTCACTCTTTTTTGTCGAGTGTGCAACGGACAATAATACAAGAAGCGTTGCCAACATCAAAAGTGCGTTTAAAAAAGCAGGCGGCGAGATGGTCAATAATGGCTCACTTGAGTTTATGTTCTCTCGTAAAGCGGTTTTTGAGTTTGCCAAAACAGCGGATATGGACATCGAAGAGCTAGAACTCGAACTCATCGATGCAGGACTTGAAGAGATTGAGGAAGAAGATGGCGTGGTATTGGTGTATGCCGATTACACCAACTTTGGAACACTCAATGCCGCCTTTGATCGCCTTGGCATAACGCTTACCAAAGCCAACTTAGAACGCATTGCCAACAATCCTGTCAGCTTTACCGAAGAGCAGATGGTCGATGTGGATAAAATCATCGAAAAAATCGAAGACGACGACGATGTACAAGCAGTTTACACGAACATTGGTTAACCTTTAGGGCTTTACATGTAAAGCCCTACTCCTTTAAATGATTGAAAAAATCCCGAATATCCACTTCTAAAACATTTGCAATTTTACACAAATGTTCAACATTAAATTTTTTACGCTGAATACCCAGTTCTGCTTTGGCGTAAAATGCTGCCGATGAATGTCCGATAGCAAGCGCCATTTCAAGCTGACTCTTCCCCTTCATCTCCCTCAACAGCTTTACATTATTGCGTATTTGAGCATGTATTTCTTCAACATCATATTGACACATAATTCTCTGCTCTTTCAAAACAGCCTCTTCTAAAAGTGCCTTTTTTGTGAGTTTACTTTGATAACGTATTTGCTTCAATGTCCAATAGGACATTGAGATATTTTTTCTATTGGCTTACAATGGTCTAAATATTAATTTTAAATTAATATTATTTTTTAGAATAATAACGAAGTTATTGAGCAAAAATTATCTTGGCGTGCCATTTTATCGAATTATTAGGTTTATTATTTTAGTATTTTTAAAATCTTTGCATATTACGTGCAGCTAGAGATCAATCACGGTTTTTACGACATCTTTTACATACAAATTTTATATAAAAGTTTAAAATTCAAAAGGAGTTGAATATGAGTCTATCCAAACAGTTGATGAGCATGCTTGCTATTGCCATTTTAGGCATTATTGCCGTTTTTATGATCGGGCTAAGTAAAATGGACAAGGTCTATGAAGAGACCAATCGATGTAATATTGATTCACTACCGAGTATTTTGATTTTAGGTGATATGCAAGAAGATTTTTATTCTATGAGGGTTCGTGTATGGGAACATATTGCGAATTCCGATAAAGAGAAAATGAAAGCAATCGAAAAACAATTTTATGATGCTAAACGTTCTTTTGAAGCAAACAGTAAAAAATATGAGCCCTATCTTATTACTCAAGTGGGTAAAGAGTACTTCAAAAAGATTCAAGATCTTTTTTCTTCGTACACTGTACTAACGGAAAAAGTATTTAAACTCTCTTACGATGGAAAGCAAGAAGCTGCAATCGCTTTGGTTTATGAAAATCAAACAACTGTTGTGTCAGCGGTCACAATACTAAAAGAGTATATGGATTTCAAAGAAAAGAAAGCCTTAGAAGGTGAAAAAGAAGCAATGAATGAAAAAAGTAGTGCAAGTACCCTAATGATTGGTCTTTCGCTATTGATCGCGATTGGTATGATCATCATAGGCATCTTCATCCGCAATAACATCATGCAAGGTGTCTCGCTGATCCGTGATGGCATCAGTGGTTTCGTACAAAACAAAGAGCTCAAATTTAGAATTAAGTATGGTAAAAACAATGAGATCCAAGAGATCGTCAATAGCTTTAATAGCTTGGTCGATACCTTAGAGGTCATCATTGATGATGTGAAGCGTTCTTCGTCAGAGAATGCTTCAGTTTCCCATGAACTTTCCACAACAAGTATGCAAATAGGACGCAATGCTGAAAACAGTACGGTCATTGTCAATAACACCATTGAAGAGATCGTCACGATTAAGAAGTTTGTACAAGAAACGGCACTGCTTTCTGAAGAGATGAAAAAAAGTATCGGAATTGCAGGCGATAAACTGGAATCGGCAAAGAAAGAAGTAATTAAACTCAAAGACGAAGTCGAACTGGCGAGTGAAGCCGAAACAGCACTAGCACAGCAATTAGAACAGATGAGTAGAGATGCCGAACAAGTCAAACAAATTCTAACCGTGATTTCCGATATTGCCGATCAAACGAACTTACTCGCCCTTAATGCTGCGATTGAAGCAGCACGTGCTGGAGAACATGGACGTGGTTTTGCGGTCGTTGCCGATGAAGTACGTAAACTAGCAGAACGCACCCAAACTTCGTTAACCGAGATTAATGCGACCATTAATATTATTGTTCAATCCATCGTCAACTCATCCGATAAGATGACGAAGAATGCTCAAAACATCAGACGATTGGCGGGGGTTTCTACCAATGTGGAAGAGACCATCATCAGTACCACTTCGGTGATGGATGAGAGTGTAAAATCGGTGACGATTAGTGCCAATAACTCCAATAAGATCGCAAAAGATACCGATAAGATCGTCGATCTTGTGACCAACATCAACTCCATTACCTCTGAGAATGCCAGAAGTGTGGAAGAGATCGCCTCTGCAGCGGATCATCTCTCCAAGTTGGCGGAAAATCTTAATCTTAAGTTAGGGCAGTTTCAGTAGGAAAGTTTATTGAAATCTTTTTACATGTAAAGAAGAAAAATCTCTCTTTACATGTAAAATATCAGCAGAATAAATTTTCAATTATGTATAATAAGCCTTTACTTAACGCTCTATGAGGAATTTGCATGACCATCGCCCTAAATACTTCTTTGGGAGAGCCAAAGATCGGCTCAATTCTTCTGATAGACCCTTCTAAAATGTTTTCAAAAATGCTGCAAAGAGAGCTCGAAGCGTTGGGGTATCCTGTACGTCATGTGAGCACACTGCATGCTGCCATAGAACTGCTCACCTTTTTTTCCTTTGATCTTATTATTGTAGATCTCACGCTTCCCGATGGTGAAGGGGAGATGGTTCTGCAAAATCTGCATATTTTTGAAAAGCACACGATCTTTATTTACACGTCAGAGACGAGAACCAAACGCTACGAAGAGTGGTCACGTTATGGCGTTTTAGGCTATCTTAATAAAAACTCTCCACTGCCTTTTGTGATTAAAGAGATTCATAAAACGATGAAATCGCTTCTGCACAACACCGTTTATTCTATTTTAGTGGTGGATGATTCGCCCATAAGTGCGCAGTACATTCAAACCATTTTACGACCGTATCATTACGGCGTTGACATTGCTTACGACAAAGAGAGCGCTCAAAAACTTCTGAATGTCAACACATTTGATCTGATCATTTTAGATTTTTCCGTTTCAAACAATACGGGAGAGTCTTTGTTACGGCAATTTCGGAATATGAAACAGAGTATGCACATCCCCATTTTTATTCTCACCGAATATTACGACGCAAAAAGTGTTCGAAAGCTGATCAAACAAGGGGCAAATGAGTTTTTTCATAAGCCATTTATTGAAGAAGAGCTGCTATTGAAAATTGATTTTTGGATCGATTTTGGGCGAAAAACCAAAGAAAATGCTTATCAGAAAACGATTTTGCAAGAGTATAAAAATGCGGTAGATCGAAGTACCATTGTCTCCAAAACAGACAAAGAGGGCATTATCACCTATGCCAATGATAAATTTTGTAAAATTTCAGGGTACCGTTATGAAGAACTTGTTGGGCAACCTCATAATATTGTGCGTCATCCTAGTATGCCTAAAGATATTTTCAAACAGATGTGGGAGATGCTTTTAAAAGGTGAAAAATGGGAAGGTGTGGTCAAGAACAGGCGTAAAGATGGCTCGGCGTATTGGGTCAATGCGACGATCAATCCTATCATCGATCACGATGGCAATATTGTCGAATTTATCAGCATCCGAACCGACATTAGCAATGTGCACGAGATTCACGATACCCTTCAAAATCAACTCAAGATTTCTGAGAAAAACTTTGAAGATGCCTACCATATGTCCAAACAGTATGAAAATGCGATCAATGAAAGTACCATTTTAACCCGTACCGATTTAGAGGGAAATATCACCTTTGCCAATGACAATTTTTACAAAACAACTGGCTTTAGTGAAGCCGAAGTCATTGGGAAAAACCACAATATTATTCGCCACCAAGACACGCCCAATGAGGTCTTTATCGATATGTGGGGAACCATAAAAAGTGGAAAAGTCTGGCGAGGCGTCTTTAAAAACAAGCGAAAAGATGGCAATGCGTATTGGGTTTACTCCACGATTTTACCCATTTGCAATAAACACAATGTCCCGCTTGAATACATGGCAATTCGTCGCGATATCTCCGAAATCATCAACCTGCATGAAGAGCTTGAAGCAACCCAACAAGAGGTTATTTACCGCATGGGCGAAATCGCGGAGAGTCGTAGCAAAGAGACCGGCAACCATGTCAGACGCGTCGCTGCCTACTCACGCCTTTTAGCGTTAAAATACGGTCTGGATAAAAAAGAGTCCGACCTTATAGGCTCAGCGTCTCCGATGCACGACATCGGCAAAGTGGGCATTCCTGATTCGATTTTGCAAAAGCCAGGTCCCTTGAACGATGAAGAGTGGGAAATTATGCGCACTCACGCGATGCTGGGTTACACGATTTTGCAAAACTCCACGCGTCCACTGCTTCAAGCCGCAGCCATCATCGCCAAAGAGCATCACGAAAAGTACGATGGAACAGGCTATCCTCTCAATCTTAAAGGAAGAGACATTCATCTCTACGCGCGCATCGTCGCCGTCGCCGATGTTTTTGATGCGCTGAGTCATGATCGTTGTTATAAAAAAGCTTGGGAAGATGTGGCTGTTTTTGAATTTTTTGAAAACGAGCGAGGGAAACACTTTGACCCACAAATCGTCGATCTTTTCCTCAACGCGAAAGAGGACTTTTTAGCCATTCGCGATAGCCTCAAAGACGCCATCAACTACGCGATCTAATCCCTCTACTTCTGCGTTGAAGAAGCCAACTCTACCCCAAGTCCTGCAAAGCTTAGCGCAAAACCACGTTTCAGCCATGTTTGAACACGCGCTGAGTCCATAACACGATGGCGAAAACCATGTGCTAAAAGACCATACAAGACAAAGACCACAAAGGTCATCAGCATAAACACAGCACTTAACATCACCATATCTCCCAATGGCGACGTCGTTTCAGGCGAGACAAATTGCGGTAAAAACGCCAAAAAAAAGATGGTTAATTTGGGGTTGAGAATGTTGAGCAAAAACGCTTTGGTCGCCAAAGAGAGCGCCGTTGAACGCGAAGAAATTGCTTGAGTTTCAAACCCACTTTTGTCTCTCCATGTCATGAGTGCCAGATAAAACAGATACACAACACCTGCAATTTTTAAGACTTCAAACGCCAGCGCACTCGTGTGCATAATAGCAGCAAGCCCAAAAATCGTCGCTAAAAGATGCGGCACAATCCCTGCGGTGCACCCAAGTGCGGCATACACACTGGCTTTTCGACCTTGCGCTAATCCTGTCGAGATGGTAAACAGCACACCTGTACCAGGAATCAGCACCACAATCAAAGAGGTGATCAGAAATTCAATGCTTATCATAACGGTAACTCCTGCTTAAAATGATTGGTTTAGTGTACCACAAGACCTATTTTCTTTACCTCAAACTCTTTACATGTAAAGATTTTTATTTGCGCAATTGCACTTCAAGGCGCATCATACCCACATGCACTCTTCCCTCGCTATCGAGCGGACAAAGCGCGCAATACGCCTTGATGCACGCCTCAATAAATGCCTCTTTGTGTTCAGTAGGCACGCGCTCGATATACGGAAACCACGTCGTCTCAATCCAGCCTCGAAACGCTTTCAGATCGGCATGCACCATATCTTTAGGAATTAAGCATGCCGTGTACGAACGAAAACCAATCCCCTCCAACAGGCGCTCATACGCTTTGTCGGAAAGAAACGTATACGGTACCTCGAATCCCTCAAAATAGACTGCATAAAAAGCCATCACCTGTTCAACGGCTTTAAAAAACAGATGCGCATTGCCCTCACCTCCCATCTGCAAAATCGCTCTTCCATTGGGCTTGAGTGCTTTATAGATGCCTTCCAGTACCGCTTTATGGTCTTTGACCCAGTGCAATGCTGCGTTGGAGAAAACAACATCAAAGCGCTCATTAAAATTCAACGCTTGCGCGTCCATCTGCCTAAAAATCGGTTTTGAAAACGTTTTGTGAGCATACGCAATCATTTCACTGCTCAAATCGATGCCGACCACTTCACCGCGTGTAAGATGACTCAACGCATCGGTAATTTTCCCATCGCCGCACCCAATATCCAAGATCGACTCATCGCCTTTGATTCCTATCTTTTCGATCGACTCATGCGCCCAAACCGCCTGCCCTTTTGAATTTGCCGCGTAAACATCGGCTTTCCATTCTCCACTCATTGGTTTTTCCTTTTTTACATGTAAAGCACTAAAGCTTGCACATTTGACGAAATACTTTGAAAATTTCCTCTGCATTCACCTCGATTCCTTTTTCATCGCACAACTTTTGAACTTCCAAAGCAATTTCCATTTGCATCGTTTTGGTCGTCTCAATGCCGTAAAACTCCTTCAGCACATACGCCACGCCGCTTTTCCCCGACTGCGAGTTAATGCGCACCACATCCTTGTAATCCCGCTTGATATCCTTGGGGTCGATCACAAGGTACGGGACGTGCCAATAGCCATCTAACACTACCTTCTGATACTCCATGCCTTTCTTTATTGCATCCTGATGCGTGCCCGAAAAAGCCGTGTAAATCATAGAACCAACATAGGGGTGACGGGGAGGAATCGTGCTGTGCGTCAATGTGATGATCTCCTGCAAAATCGTATCGATATTATAAATATCTAACATCGGGTCGATTCCTTGAGAGTAAAGATTGAATGCCATCGTGATCAAGTCAACATTGCCTGCTCGCTCGCCATTGCCCATCAATGTCCCCTCAACTCTTTGTGCCCCTGCTAAAATCGCCATCTCGGCGCTTGCAACCGCCGTGCCTCTGTCATTGTGCGGGTGAACACTTAAGATAACCGCATCACGCTCCAACATCTGTTTGCTCATCCACTCGATTCTATCGGCGTAGATGTTGGGCGTACATGCCTCTAAAGTGTTCGGCAAATTAATCACCATCGGCGCATTTTTGGTGGGCATCCATTCGCTGATAACCGCGTTCACCACATCGCGCGCAAACTCAAGCTCGGTTTGCGAAAAACTCTCGGGCGAATACTGAAACATCACATCGCCTTTAAATTTTGCCGCCTCTTCTTTGATGATGCGCGTTCCCTCAACCGCTAACGCGATAATTTCCGCTTTGCTTTTGTCAAACACAATTTTACGCTGATTGTCAGCCGTTGGATTGTAAAGGTGCATCGTTACTTTTTNNCCTCTAGGGTGTTGGGCAAGTTGATGACCATCGGCGCATTTTTTGTTGGCATCCACTCGCTGATAACGGCATTTACCACGTCGCGTGCAAACTCCAATTCGGTTTGCGAAAAGCTCTCAGGAGAGTACTGAAACATCACATCACCTTTAAATTTTGCCGCCTCTTCTTTGATGATGCGCGTACCTTCAACCGCTAAAGCGATAATCTCTGCTTTGCTTTTGTCAAACACAATTTTGCGCTGATTGTCAGCGGTGGGGTTGTAAAGGTGCATCGTTACTTTTTTAGCCCCACTCATCGCTTTAAACGTTCTTCTGATGTGTTTTTCGATGGAAGGCATCAAAACCGCAACCCTAACATCTTCAGGGATCAAGTTTTGCTCGATTAACATGCGACAAAAGTCAAAGTCTGTTTGTGAAGCACTCGGGTACGCGATCTCGATCTCTTTAAATCCCATCTCAACCAATTTTTGAAAATACGCCAATTTTTTGGTCGCATTCATCGGCTCTACAAGAGCTTGGTTGCCGTCTCGAAGATCCGTACTAACCCAAATGGGCGCTTGTGTGATGATGTTGCTTGCCCACTCACGGTGAGCTAAAGGTACCAACGGGTACGGTTTGTATTTTTTAAATGTTTGTGTACTTTGCATAGAAATATCCTT
>DBTO01000012.1:0-2875 GCA_002307095.1 Sulfurospirillum sp. UBA1314 | reverse complement strand
AGAGGTATCCTCAGGGCTAAAAAGCCAATTTAAACAATAAACAGTGAAAAATAAAAGGGGTGAGTGTGAAGTGTTAACGGAGCTTCAGGAGGAGGACGACGACGAGTGATGCGTTAGAAAATTGCGCAATGCTCTGAGGTTGGTATATGGTTTGATGGGTGATAAATGTTTCCATCTGAGTCTCCTTTAAGAAAATTTGTAACGTGAAGTATAGCACAGGTTTTGATAAATTGCAAAAAATGGGCGCTTTACATGTAAAACGCCCTAGAGGTGTTACGCTTTGAACAGTTGATAGATCGAACTAAAGTCCTCATCGCCTTTGCCCATCATTTTCATTTTGGAAAACAGCTCTTTGGTGACACTTGCGGTGTAAAGCGGACGGTTCATGCTATACGCCAAGTCTTGCAGACAATGCAAATCTTTGGTGATAGCAGCGGTGCTAAAATGTGGGCTAAAGTCCTCATCGATGAGCTTTTGCGTTTTAGCCGCCAATACGAGTGACTTTCCACCACCTGCACCCAATATCTCTAAAAGCTCTTTTTTATCGATGCCACACGCTTCACCCAAAGCCGTACACTCCGCAATCGTCGCCATAAAGGAACCCAAACAGAGGTTGTTGATGAGCTTCATCTTCGCTGCAAATCCTGCCTCTTTGAGATGAAAAATGGTCGAAGCAAATTTTTCTACAAGAGGTTTACATGTAAGAAAAACCGCTTCTTTGCCAGCACAAACAGCGGTTAATTCTCCTTTACTCGCAGGGACAACACTTCCCAAAACAGGCGACTCAAGGTAACTGCCACCCTGCTTTTCAACCAGTGAGTGAAACTCGATGACATCGTTAAAATGGTTGGTCGTGAGGTCGATGATGGTTTTTCCTTGGAGATTGGCGCTTAAAAGTCCGTTCTCCATCGTTAAAACATTGCGTACGCCATCCGAGTCAAACAGACACATGAGCACCGTATCGCACTTCTCGATCAAAACTTTGGGTGAGCTTTCACACACAAACCCTTTAACCTCCGCTTTCGCCTTTGTTCGGTTCCATACCAAAACCTCTTCGCCCATGCTTGTTAACCGTTTTGCAATAGCCGTGCCTAAATTGCCTAGTCCGATAAAACCGATTGCCATGTTCATTCCTTGTAGTAATTTTTAGAATTATAGTCTAAATTAGACACTTTATCAAGAAAATTTTGCAAAAGTTGTGTTATGATTTCCAAATGAAAAAAGAGCTCAAACCTTATGTCGCACTTTGCGATGCCATCGGCAAACTGTTTTACCCCAATGTGGAAGTCGTCATGCACGACTTGGAAGCGAAAAAACTCGTTCACATCGTCAATGCCTTTTCCAAACGTCGCGTGGGCGATGCAATGCTGAGTGAGCTCAAAGACCTAAACAGCATCAAAGAGAACTGGGTCGGACCGTACGATAAAACCAGCAGCGAAGGCAAACGCCTCAAAGCGGTGAGCATCATCGTGCGTGACGCGGAGGAAAAACCCATCGGGATGATCTGCATCAACTACAACACAGAACCGATAGAATCGCTGTTTGAGTCACTCAAAGGCTTTTTACATGTAAACGACTCTGAACCTAAACCTGCGGTACTTTTTTCACAAAGTTGGAGAGAACACACCGATGAAACCATAGAAAAGTATTTGAGCAGTAAAAACATCGCCCTTTCAGGTCTTTCGAGTGACGATAAAAAAGAGTTGGTGGTTTTCTTAGAGAGCGAAGGCATCTTCGCGATTCGCAACGTTGTGGGGTATATCTGCTCGGTGTTAAATGTCTCGAAAGCTACGATTTATAATTGGTTGAAAGCGGTGAGGTTGAGCTAAAAGATGCGCAAACATATCCGCAATTATTGAGAGTAAAAAGCGTCAAAATTCCTAATTTTAGCTTTTCTAGGCATGAAATATATCCGCAAATTTATTTTCTCCACAAGCTATTTAATAACTCCACTAGCTTATATACGGTTGTAGATGGATTGTCGCTTTCGGGATTATGGCTTTCTCCATGAAATGCCATTAGCCTTTTTGCATTACTTATGGCAACTTCTTGCAAAGACTGCAGCTCTTCAAAAATATGCTTTGTAAAATCAGCCTGTTTAATAGTGTCTTTATCAAGTTGCACAAACTTTGAAGCATTGTGATCTTGCAATTTTTTTATTACTTTTGTTAAAAGATCGTCACGTGAAATCGCACTATCAACATAATAAAAATGAAGCAAATACCACAATTCAAAGGCATCATTAGAATAAGCAACCTCAACTTTTAACCGTTTTGCTTTCGTTAGAGCACTGTTAAAATCTTCTGTGCCGTGTCCTCCACCATTAACACGCTCTTTATCTCTATCAATCACAATCCATTTATGTTTAAATTTTTCGTAAGTTTTACCAGTTGATTCGCATGTATGTTTTTTTAAATCTTCTAAAATACCTGTTGGATGGGTGCTGGTATGCTTGGCTATTACAAAAGAATCCGGTGTAATTTTTCGTGACACTTTTAACTGTGATACAAGTGCTTTAAAATACGCTGGGGCAGACGCCTCATCTTCACACGCAATGATAATATCTGGAATTTGCTCTTTAATCGCACTTTTACGCTTTAATGATTCTTTTGTTTGCTCTTTTTTTCGTGCTTGTTCAACCTCTTTATCTTTTCGTCTTCCCATAGTTAAAACTCAAACTTTCCAAGATACGGGATAGCTCCGTATTTTCCTTGAATATACTCTTTCTCAAAATCTGCATCTTTTCGGACATCTTTAAACTCTGCTAACGCATTCAGATGAGTAGAACCATACACGTCTTTTTCCGTAAACCAAATTTGATCTCGTCTAAACAAATGTGGCTTTAAAAGATTGGTATCATGCGTTGTGAAAATCA
>DBTO01000081.1:634-2628 GCA_002307095.1 Sulfurospirillum sp. UBA1314 | reverse complement strand
AACCATCTTTAAAAGGGACTTTCCCTTCCCTCTTTTTATAATTTCGCTACAATAATTTATTCAAAACATTCACAGAAAATTTTAAGAACTTACTTTACATGTAAAACTATATGAGAGGGAAGAAAAAGATGATAATTTTTCATTTTAGTATGGCATGGTTGAGTGTCATCATTTTTAGCCTTATTCTTGGTCTTTTTGGATTTTATGTCGTAGCATTTATACTTGGATGTTGTCGTCCTTTTATTCAAAAAGAGATTCCTAAGGTTTCACTGAAAAACCCTTGGACGAAACGTCTTTTCTTGTTTTTAGTGGGGTTTAACTCCTTTTTTTACTTCCAACAGTGTTATGAGTGGATAAGCCCTAAAGAGAGTGCATACCCAAGTGCTAAATGTTACTACGCCGCAGGCAATGTGGTAGCACTTTACAGAGCATTTCTCTCTCCTAGTAATCCCATAACCTACTGGCTTGTGTACCCTCAGCGTATCTTGTATGCTATGGCGACACCGCTCATTCCACAAGAAGATGGAGAGTTGGCTCTGTGGCGGTACCATTGGTTTGTCTATCCTCATGCAAGAGATTTTTCCATGCCTCACTATCTTTATGAGAGCAATACTAATCCCTTCTTGCGTAAAGAAGGAGCCGTGGCAACTTTTACGTGGGAGTTTATCAAAGCAGTCCATAACGATAACTTCAGCGATAAAAACATCCGTGAACACCATGCCCTAAGAGACTTACCCTTAGCCGCACTCTACCTTGATGAGATGTATAACCACGAAAAAGTTCCCTCATCCATCTTTGTCACCCCTGAAGCCGAAGAGGTAATCGCCCATAAGCCGATGGTGTATCTTGAATGGCAACAAAACAAAATTACCAGTCAATACTTAACACAAGAAAAAAAAGACTGGTATAAGGAGCGCTTTGATGAACAATGGCTCGTAAACCAAAAGTCCTACTACATTGCCACCACGGCTTATGAAGCCTTAAATGCTTTAGCAAGCAAATGGGAAAATTCCCCTTTGATGCAAAAAGAGCTCAAACAGCATCCTAGCCTTGAAGCGACACGCATTGCCGCCATGATAGCGATGTTGGAAAGAGGAGCATTTCATTATAAGTTAAATATGAATGATATTTCTTGCACCCATCCGTATGTTTTACACTACGTTGCCTTGCGTGAAGAGCTTAAAGCAATGGCGGACAACACAGCTTCACTCTTGATTGATAATTTAGAAAAGAGATACATAGAAGGAGGCATAGGGGCTGAGTTATATAAGTATGTTTTTGAACACTATTGTAATTATACACTAGTAGGTGGATACGATACCCGCTTTGGCTCTAAACCATCAAAATATGCGCAACGCCCATTAGTATTAGATTACGGCAAAGTGCTTTTAGAAAATCAACAAACCAACAACACCACAAAGGAGAAATAGAGTATGGCAAATGCAAACTATATCAAAGAACAAATCGCAAAGTCTTCCGCAAAGCAACAAGCGGTTTCAGAAGTCACACAAATATTGAAAGCAGTATTGGGTGACAATTCAGCAGATTATGTCGATGCGGTCAACCTTATTGTTTCTGCCGCATTTGGATTTGCCCAAAGGAAACTAGGGGTAAGTTCAACCGTTGTCGAGTTTCTGATTCACGGCGAAATCACGGCAGTGGATGCTGTTACCAATGCCGTTGGCGATAGTGTTAATTCACACAGTGGATTGGCTGTAGCCAAAGCCATCGCCGAAGCATTGAGCGCAACGGGAACAGGTTTGGTATTAGAGACTTTCTTAGTCTCTTTAGGATTATCTGGTGGCGGTGTCATCATTGGTGGTGCCGTAGCAGCATATCTTGTAGGCAACCAAGTCTCCTCCTTAGCCTCTCAAGGTTGGGAATACTTCATCGGACCAACTTCTGAAGTTAGAATTTTAGAGGACAATGTCCAAATCCTCTCCGAAGGCTCTATGAACGATATCTTGCACCACTACTGGGATGGAAGTTACATG
>DBTO01000081.1:0-356 GCA_002307095.1 Sulfurospirillum sp. UBA1314 | reverse complement strand
GGGACATGCTACTTTAATGAAATTAATCAAAAAATCTTTTACATGTAAAATAAAAAGTAGCCTTCCCATTTATCCAAATCCTTAAAGTGTTACATTGTCATTTTAATTGATGGATTTAAACGAAAATTTTCTCGAAACGTAGCTTGGTTTTATTGAAGAGTTGTCGTATCGTGTTTTGATGAGCGTCATGGTTTGGTTGGGTTCTAAGACAAGGTTGTCGATTTTGCGATAGATTTTATCAAGCTTCGCTTCGGCTTGAACAACGACTTTCTTTTGCGTCATATTTATAACGTTGACTTCTGCGCTCATTGGCCCTTTGTACAAATACATACAAACCTGCTCCATGTCGTATTCGC
>DBTO01000057.1 GCA_002307095.1 Sulfurospirillum sp. UBA1314 | reverse complement strand
TGGTAAATTTAATCAAAAGCGGTGCACTCATACCCAAACTGACGCCAAGAGCACCCAAAACCACAAGGTTTAACGAAGGGTAAAAGAGCGAGCAGAGCGCTTGAAGCCCCACAAAAAAGATGATCTTTTTCTGATCGGTATTGAGCCAGCCAAATGAACGGTACACCAGCAAACTTCCCAGAACACCGCCTAATGGAAGGGTAAAGAAGGCTTGGATGTCGGAGTGAAATACTTCAATAATCCCCGTCTGTGCGATGAGCAAGTAGTAGCAAAACTCACTCGCAACAAAGAGGGTAAAAAGGGCATTAAACATAAAGTCTCCTTTGTAATTGGGATGCAAACATAACGTAAATGGAGGCAAAAACAAGGTCATACACGGCGATTAGCATCGCTTCAATGCCCAACTGATGGGAAAGATAGAGCGATAAAAACATAGCGGAGACGACAATGCGGTTGAACGCGCTTATTTTGGCGAGCATAGGCGCATATAAGGGCTGAAGCAGACCAAAAAGATGCAAAATGCCGGTCGTTGTCATAAACGCAAAGACGACATACTCGTACTTGCCTTCAAAGCCAAATCCTAAAAGCGGGTAGAGCGTCGCGGCAAAGGCAAACAAAAAGATGCCACCCAGTGCATCAGAGAGAAAACCTGTGAGATGATAGAGTCTAAGAGAATCCAGTTTCTCAACATTGATCCCAAGTTCTGGGTAGAAAAAGCCAATGGTCACAAGGATGATAAAGAGTCCACAGAGCATTCGAATCGTCCACAAAAGATGAATGTCTGCTTGCAAGAAGCCCGCTTCCATCATACCCGCCATCGAAAGTGCGATGAGCATTAGCGTAAAACCCAGTGTGTAAAAAAGGCTAAACGAGCGTTGGTTGAGCTTTTTCAGGTAAGGCGAAACGACTGCCATTGCCATAAAAAAGATGCCCACACCCATAGCAATGTGTGCGTGTGCTACAACGAGGTCATTGCGGTGAAATAACCAGCGAATGGAAGGGATAAACAAGATGTTTCCCTCGATGTCCACAAACAAAAACGAGTAGACTGAGATGGTCAAAAATGGGTTGTTTTTAAAGGTAATGTTCGCATCTCTCAGCCATTTGATAAGCAAAGGCACAAAACAAAGAGTGAGATACTGGAAAAACCACTCTTGGTTGTAGCTAAGATCACCGATAAAAATACGGTGCGTGACCGAAGCGATGTAGCCAACTAATGGAATGATCCACATTGCATGATACTTCGCAACAAATGTCTCTTTGGCATGCAGTTTGATGAGGAGGTAAAAGAGTGGAATCAGCGTGTAACTCATACCCAAAGTATTGTCGCCGTGCGGTCCTACGATGGTTTTTTCCACTTGTCCGATGATCGGGTTCATCAGCACTAAAAGAGCGATAGGAGAGGCAATAACAAGGTATAAAGAGACTTTGATCCACAACGGAATAACTTTGTACACTTTGATGTAGTCATACAGCGCCAAGATGTAAAAAACACCTGAAAATGCGAGGATAAAGTTGAGCTCATATGCAAAGTCGTAAAAAACAAGACCTCGATGCACGCCCATCAAAAGGCTGATGGTCATAAAGACCAAAAAAATGCACCAAAGCGTAAAGTAGATTTTCAGTTTTTCAAGCCCTTTTTCACTGTGAATGTTCTCTTTTTCCATCAAAACAAACGGCAAAAACGAGAGCATCAATGGCACAAAACCATAAAGCATCAACGAAACATGCGCACTTCGAGCATTGACCGCTGAGAGCGTGGAAGAGGGCAGAAAGTAGCCCAAAAGATTGAGCGAATACTCAAATCCAAAGGCTAAGCCTAGTACTAAAAAGAGTGAGCTTATAGCAAAGGATTTTTGTATAAAACTAGAGAATTTTTCCATCTTTTACCTCGATAATTTTGTCTGTATAGGTCGATACATTGCGGTCGTGTGTCGCGATGATAATGGTTGTGCCACTTTGAGAGAGCGTTTTAAAAAGCTCATAAATCGTTTGTGAATTGCGTGAGTCTAGGTTGCCTGTGGGCTCATCGGCGAAGATGATTTTGGGCGTGTTCACAAGGGCACGCACGATGGCGGCACGTTGGCGCTGTCCGCCTGAAATCTCATCGGGGTATTTATGTTTAATCGCTTCGATGCCACATTGCTCAAAAAGCGTGTCGATGTAGGTGCTTTTTTTGTTGATGGCGGCAAGTTTGATATTTTCCAAAATCGTTAAATACCCGATGAGGTAATGAAACTGGAAGATAAACCCCACCTCTTTTTGACGAAACGCGTCGATGTCTTTGATGAGCGTGTACGCTTTCTCTTCAAAAAACAACTCGCCTTTAGTAGGGCGAAGAAGGGAGGAGAGAATAGAAAGAAGCGTCGATTTGCCACTACCACTTTCCCCCACGATGGCGATAAACTCACCACGTTTTGCTTCAAAGTTGACGTTATCGAGTGCAAGATCATTTTTATAGTAGTGCGTAATGCCCCCTGCTTGAAGTATCATAATGCACCCCTTTGAATAAGGATGATCGGATCGATCTTGGATGCACTATAGGCTGGCAAAAGTGCGCCTAAAAGTGCCATGAAAAGGGAAAAACCAAAGACGCTTAGAATCGTCTCTACACTTAATTGTCCGTTCACATAGCCTTGAAATTTCTCAATGTGTGCGATCATAAATAGAAGCACTTTAGAGAGTAAAAGAGCTGAGATGAAACCAATGCAGGTGATGATAAACGTCTCCCCCACAACCATCGTCATAATAAAATTGGACGACTTACCGATGGCTCTTAAAATGCCAAATTCACTGCGACGTTCGTTAATCGTAATGCTAATGAGGCTCGCAATGCCAAGCAGTCCCATCAAAAATGCCACTGCGCTGATGACATTGGACGAGGTTTCGATGATCTTGAATTGATTGTAGTTTTCCACAAATTCATGCGTGGTTTTCGCCTCAATGTCAGGCGTAATCGCGTTGATATGTCCTATCACCTCATCCACATTTGTGTCTCGCTTGATGCTGACAAGCAAGATAGACGCGTCTTTGTTGAAAATGGCACTGGCATCTTCACGATTTAACACTGCTCCACCATCTTCAAAGCCAACACCGTTTTCAAAGATGCCTGAAACATTGAATGTTTTATTTGAAATGGCGATGGATTTGGGTGCATGTAAGCGTGCGTTGATGTTTTTACCTAAAATCACTTCGCCTTTTTTTGGGTAAGCACCCTCTGTTAGCGCATAGGTTTTAAAACGGTTTT
>DBTO01000281.1:10545-22672 GCA_002307095.1 Sulfurospirillum sp. UBA1314 | reverse complement strand
TCCATTCGTAAGGATTTTCAGGAAACGGAAAATCAAGCGGAACAAAACCGCCTTTGGAGCAGATGATAAGCTCTTCGCGTTTAACTTCATCGTTTGAAAAGAGTTTTTCAAGTACCTCGCCGATTTCGCGTTCACTTTGCTGATAGCGGTAGTTGATGGCGGTATCGATGACATTCACGCCACTTCTAATCGCTGTGCTCAGTGCATCTTTATAATCAAATGTATAATTTTCTTCTTTGTACGGCTCTTTTTTAAAGGTTCCAAATCCAAGTTTGGAAAAAATAAGCCCATCGTGTCTGGCATAAAAATCTTTATAGTGCGCAAAACGTTTAGCAAAATTATAAGTCGCTTCTGCTGTAGCATGTGTCAAACGCATTTTTTTCCCTCACTTTAAAAACAATCTTGTGTGCAACCCTTTCTTTCATATACAAGAAACGTTCCGTATAACGCTTTTATCGGCAATATCGTCTTTTGTACCCTGTGCTACCAAACTACATACTTTGCGTAAAAGAGCGTTAAAGATTACATCATTTTTACATGTACTTTTGAATGATGTTTTTTGATTTTCTTCGTGATAAAATATCAAGTATTGCCTATTTGAGGGCTATCATAGCAAAAAAACGATGAAACCCGTTTTCTAAAATAGAGTCAATCGACGCACAGAAATGAAAAAATCTTAATCCAAAACTAAAAGAAGATATGCTAACTTTTACGCATCTTAGGGATTTTCGTATGCTTTACGATTTTTCCATGGTAACTTTTAGTGCGTTAGTGTTGAAAATTTTATACGGAGGTAAGTTATGTCAGGAACCAGTACCAGTGCATCTTCAAAGATCGCTTGGTTATTTGTAGCCATTCTCGGCGCTTTTGCGTTTGGCTATATCGCGTTGAACAGAGGTGAATCGATTAATGCTATGTGGGTATTAACCGCGTCTGTATGTGTCTATTTAATTGGATACCGCTTTTACAGTCTTTACATTGCTGATAAGGTTTTAAAAGTAGATGCCACACGTATGACACCCGCGTTTCGTCATAATGACGGACTTGATTACGTCCCAACCAACAAAGTCATTCTTTTTGGTCACCACTTTGCAGCTATTGCAGGAGCGGGTCCATTGGTCGGTCCTGTTTTGGCGGCGCAAATGGGTTATTTACCAAGTATGCTTTGGATCTTAATCGGTGTTGTTATCGCCGGTGCAGTGCAAGATTACATGGTACTCTTTGTCTCGACAAGACGCGATGGTAGATCGCTCGGTGAACTCGTAAAAGAAGAGATGGGCACCATTCCAGGTGTCATTGCGCTTATTGCGTGCTTTATGATTATGATCATTATCCTAGCGGTTCTTGCGATGGTTGTTGTTAAAGCTCTTACGCACAGTCCTTGGGGAACCTTTACGGTTGCTTTTACCATTCCTCTTGCATTTATCATGGGTATTTACCTCCGCTTTATTCGTCCTGGTCGTATTCTTGAAGCTTCTATTTTTGGTATTGCCGGTCTTATTTTTGGCATTATCCTAGGAGGTCAAGTTGCGGTGAGTCCAACATGGGCTCCTTACTTTGATCTTGATGGTGTCGCACTTACGTGGGCATTGGTGATCTACGGTTTCGTGGCGTCAGTACTTCCGGTATGGTTACTTTTAGCCCCTCGCGATTACCTCTCTACGTTCCTAAAAATTGGTGCCATTGTAGGCTTAGCCATCGGTATTGTCGTGATGATGCCAATGATGCAAATGCCAGCTGTGACCAAATATGCGTTTGATAGCCATGGACCAGTTTGGGCAGGAACACTCTTCCCATTCTTGTTTATTACGATTGCGTGCGGCGCTGTTTCAGGTTTCCATGCGCTTATCTCTTCAGGCACAACACCTAAAATGCTTGCCAATGAGACTCAAGCACGTATGATTGGGTATGGCGGTATGTTGATGGAATCATTCGTTGCAATGATGGCGTTGATTTCTGCGTCTATTATTGATCCAGGTGTTTACTTTGCGATGAACTCTCCTATGGGAGCATTGAACCCAACGGGAATAGCAGACATTGCCGCTGCTGCTTCGACAACGGTGAGTAACTGGGGCTTTGTTATCACGCCTGATGTTCTGACTCAAATTGCAACCGATGTGGGTGAAAAAAGTATTATCTCTCGTGCAGGTGGCGCCCCTACCTTGGCTGTTGGTATGGCACACATCATTCATAGTGCGCTTGGCGGTCTGGGTTCCATGTCTTTTTGGTACCACTTTGCTATTTTATTTGAAGCGCTCTTTATCTTGACGGCAGTTGATGCAGGAACACGTGCTGCACGCTTTATGTTGCAAGATTTACTCGGGCTCATCAATCCAAACTTGAAAAAAACAAACTCTTTGTTTGCCAACTTGCTCGCAACCGCACTCGTTGTTGCGTCATGGGGTTACTTCCTCTATGTCGGTGTTGTCGATCCATTGGGCGGTATCAATACCTTATGGCCACTCTTTGGTATTACCAACCAAATGCTAGCGGCGATTGCTTTGATGCTCTGCACCGTGGTTCTTTTCAAAATGAAACAACAAGCCGTTGCGTGGGTATCCATTGTTCCTGCCACATGGCTTGTCATTTGTACGATGAGTGCGGGTTGGCTGAAAGCATTTGACTCTGATCCAGCGGTTAGTTTCTTTGCAAAAGCGAACCAACTTCAAACACTGCTTGCAAGCGGTAATTTTAAACCAAATGCAGTTTTCAAATCTCAAGAAGCGGTTGAGCGCGTTATTTTCAACAACCAACTTGATGGTTTTTTAATTGTTGGATTTATGATCGTTGTTGTTGTGATGATCGGCTTTACGGTTCAAGCATGCCTTAAAGCACTCAAATCTGATAAACCAACGGCTGTTGAAGTCCCTTATGCTCCGCTTCCTGCCAATGCAGAAGCGATCATTCGCGGAACGGCACACTAAAGTGTAAAATGAAGAGGTGGCAACACCTCTTCACCCATCTATAAAGGAAGACGATGTTTGAAAATCTCGCGAAAGCAGGAAAATATTTGGGTCAAGCCGCACGTTTGATGGTGGGTATGCCTGATTATGACACGTATGTACAACACATGCGCCTCACCCATCCTGAACAAACGCCCATGAGTTACGAAGAGTTTTACAGAGACCGTGTTGAAGCACGTTATGGAGGCAAAAATGGCAGCTCCCGCTGTTGCTGATGAGACAAGACAGATGACGCCACTCCCCGTGACGCTTTTAACCGGTTTTTTAGGATCAGGCAAAACCACGCTGATCAACTATCTTTTAGAACACAATCAAGGTGAACGTATCGCCATCATTGAAAACGAATTTGGTGCCGTTAATATCGATGGAGCGCTTTTAAAAAGTACCGAAGATGTCGAGATCGTCGAGCTTAGCAATGGCTGTGTTTGTTGCAGCATCAGGGGCGAGTTAACCCAAGCACTTCACGAATTGCTTGCCAAAATAGACTCTGGTGCCTTTAAAGCCGATCGTCTGCTTTTAGAAACAACGGGGTTGGCGGATCCTGCACCGATTGTTCAAGCCTTTTTTGTCGATGAGATTATTCGTGAGCGCATCATGCTAGATGCGGTGATTACACTCGTAGATGGCATTCATATCTTAAAACAGCTCGATGAACACCGAGTGGCTGCCTCCCAAATTGGTTTTGCCGATCGCATTATCCTTACCAAAGCCGATAGCATCGATGAAGCACAGAAGGAAATAGTACTTTCGCGCATCCATGCCATTAACGCCAAAGCCGAGATTTTTGAAGCGTATCAAGGGGAAATTCCCAAAGAGATTTGGATAGGAATTGGCGCGTTTGATCTGAGTGATACTTTACATGTAAACCAAGGTTTTTACCAAGCCAAAGATGCAAAAAATATTCAGTTTAAGAGCTTTAGCACCCAAAAACAGACCCAATCATGGAATGATGACATCACGTCGTATGTCTTTGAAGCGGGTGAGCTTGACATCAAAAAGATTGGTACATTTATGGAGAGCCTCGTTGAAATGTATGGCAACGATATGCTGCGTTACAAAGGTGTCCTAGCCGTAGAGAGCGATGAGCGTCGTTTGATCGTTCAAGGGGTTCATAAAGTCGTTGGGTTCGATTTTGGCGTACCCTTTGAGAGCGAGCGTAAATCTTTACTGGTAGTCATTGGTCGTTATCTGCCTTACGAAGAACTCAAAGTTCAATTTCTCCAAACTATAGCTTAAGGGAAGCACTCGCTTCTCTGCTTTCAAATGAGCTATAATATCCGCTTTAAAACCTAAAGGTCACTGTATGCGTTGCAAGCAAATGAGTTCTTTTATTGTCATGGACATCGTCAAAGAGGCTGAAAAGTTTTCGGATAGTATCCATTTTGAGATCGGACAGCCCGATCTTCCACCCTCCCCTAAGGTTAAAAAAGCCTTACATGTAAGCATTGATAAAAACCGGTTTTCCTACACGCAAAGCCATGGTTTAATTGCTTTGCGTGAAAAAATTTCACAGCATTACGCTACTACCTACAACGTCACAATAGAGATCGACCAAATCTTTTTAACGCCCGGAACCAGCGGTGCTTTTTTGATCGCTTATGCGCTGACGCTAAAAGGTGGAGCGACCTTGGGACTGAGCGATCCATCCTACCCCTGTTACAAAAATTTCGCACATCTTCTTGACATCCAACCGCTGTTTATGCCTATCGGTAAAGAGGATGATTTTGAATTACATGTAAAAGATTTGACACCCCATTCTCTTGACGCACTGCAAATCTCTTCGCCTGCCAATCCCACGGGAAATATCTACCAAAAAGAAAATCTCAAAGAACTTGTGGAGTACTGCGAAGCCCACAATATCGCCTTTATCTCCGATGAGCTGTATCATGGTTTGACCTATGAAGAAAACGCCCACAGTGCACTTGAATTTGGCAAAAACGTCTTGGTGATCAACGGCTTTTCCAAATACTACTGCATGCCCGGACAGCGTTTAGGCTGGGTGATTGTTCCCAAAGCGCAAATACGCCATGCCGAGATCGTCGCACAAAATCTTTTCATCTCCGCCCCCACACTCAGCCAATACGGCGCACTTGAAGCGTTTGATGAAAGCTACCTTGCAGAGATAAAAGCCGAATTCAAAGCCAGACGTGATTTTTTATACACCGAACTCTCACAACTTTTTGAAATCGACGCAAAACCTGAAGGTGCTTTTTACATCTGGGCGAACATCTCAAAATATTCAGATGACAGCTTTGCCTTTGCCAAAGAGCTTTTGGAAAACATCCATGTCGCAACGACCCCTGGCATCGACTTTGGAAGCAACGGCACAGCGCATTACCTTCGCTTTGCTTACACCAGAAGCGTTGAGCATATGCGTGAAGGCGTAGAGCGACTCAGGGATTATTTGTCCAAAAGAGGATAAAATCCAAAAAACAGACACAAGGAAACACCATGACCATCACTAAAAATTCAGTCGTCACCCTCGAATACACCATCACCGATACCGCTAAAAACGTGCTTGATTCAGGCGCTGATTCGCTCATTTACCTTCACGGTGGCTATAACGACATCTTTGACAAAATCGAAAAAGAGCTAGAGGGTAAAACCGTAGGCGATAGCATCACGGTACAACTGACCCCCAAAGAGTCCTTTGGTGAATACGATGACTCCCTCGTAACCATCGAAGAGCGTGGCGAGTTTGATGATAACATCTATGTTGGAGAGCAATTTGTCGAAATGATCGAAGATGAAGACGACGAAATAGAAGATCAAAAAATCTCCTATACCATCAAAGAGATCACCAAAGACAACGTCACATTAGATGGCAATCACCCCCTTGCTGGCATTGATGTCATCTTTACCGCCACGGTTTTAGCCATTCGTAAAGCCACTGCCAAAGAGATCAAAGAAGAGCACGCGAGATAAAAATTGTTACATGTAAGAAGGTTTCCCTCCTTACATGTAAACTTATTTGAACTTATCGACCATGAGTTCCGCAGGATGAATTGCCTGAACTTTGGAGCCTGATTTATCCAAACCTCCTCGTAATTGAATGAGACAACCAGGGCACTCAGCCGAGACAAATTCGGCACCCGTTGCTTCGATATTTTCGAGCTTTCGTTTGAGCATTTGCATCGAAATTTCTGGTTGTTTAAGGGTGTATGAACCGCCCATGCCACAACACGTATCGCACTCATTCATCTCTTTGATTTCATAACCTGCCGCACTGAGCGCATCGCGTGGCTCTTTAGAAAGCCCCACATGACGCTTAGCGTGGCACGAATCATGGTAGGTGAGTGTATGAAGTTTTATGCCCTCTTTGGGGGTCAATCGTTTTTCTTTGATGAGCTTATCGACCAATTCCGTAAACATATAGGTTCTTGATGCGACTTTATGTGCCGCTGGAATCAATGCTTCCCTGTGTTGTTCTTTAAGGATTTTTGCCCACTCTTTTTTCAACGCAGTCGTACAACTTGCGCAACTGACTACGATATACTTAGGATCGCCCTCTAACAGTGGCAAGATGTTACGCTCTGCGGCGTCCGCTGCCATATCAAACGAGCCACTTCCCCAGTGTGGAATACCACAGCAGGATTGCTCTTCTGGGAACAACACTTCAATGCCTGCTTTATTTAAAATCTTCACAATCGCCACACCAGCGTCTGGATAGACAAAATCAAGCGCACACCCTGCGTAAAAGGCTGCTTTTTCATCGCATTTTGGTTGTTTAAGCGTTTTGAAAATATCTCTAAAAGGAGACGGTGCAACAGACGGTAAACTTCGGTACTCGGACAAACCTGAGAGGAACATCGGCAAGTGGCGGATAAATCCTTCTTTGACAAACGGTTTTTGAAGCACGGAAGCGGTACGAAGCATCGTGTGGAAAACTTTGCGGTTATTGATGACTTGAAGCGCACTTTTATAGATAAATGGCAAACCCTCTTTGGTTGCAGCACGACGACGAATCTCTAAAATGAGCCCTGGGATGTCGATTTTGGCGGCACAAATTTCTTTACATTTATCACATCCAATGCAGAGTGCTTGAATATCTTCAGCAGATTTGAGTTCATTAAACCATGCCGTTAAAATCGTACCGATACCACCCGTGTAGATGTCTCCAAAAACGTGTCCAGTAACCAGACGATACACTGGGCACACGTTTAAACAGGCGGCACAGCGAATGCACTGAAGCGCTTCTTTGAATTTCGGATCTTCTGCCATCTTTGTGCGGTTGTTGTCCATTAAAACGATATGCACCTCTTTCATCGTCCCATCATCATTGAGCGTGGGTGCTGAGATAAACGAAGCGTAACTGGTAAGAAGCTGACTCGTTGCATTACGCGGAAGTGCGGCTAAGATAGGTGCGGCATCCGTGTAGTTAGGAACCAGTTTTTCAAGACCGACCAACGCGACATGCACTTTTGGAAGTGTTGTCACCAAACGAGCGTTACCTTCATTGGTACAGATGACGATAGAGCCTGTCTCTGCGATGGCAATGTTAGCACCTGAGATGCCCATATCGGCTTCAAAAAACTTCTCACGAATCGCTTTTCGTGCCACTTTAACCAGCTTTTGGATGTCATTATCCAAAGGTTGTTTGGTCTCTTCGGCAAAGAGGTCTGAGATCTCTTCTTTCGTTAAGTGAAGCGCTGGCATAACCATGTGGGAAGGCGTTTGGTGTGCGAGTTGGCAGATCCATTCACCCAAATCGGTTTCGTCTGATTGGATGCCAAATTCATCAAGGAAATGGTTGAGATGAATCTCTTCGGTTGCCATGGATTTTGATTTGACGATTTTTTTGACACCTTTTTCTTTACAGAGATTGGCGATGTACTCTCTCGCTGCATCAGGGCTTTTGGCAATAAACACTTTAATGCCATTCGCTTCCGCATTCTTCTTAAACGTTTCAGCCAACTCATTAAGATGACCTGCCGCTTCACCTTTAATGTCTGCGATTTTCGAACGCAATGCCTCAAAATCAACCCCTTCAAACGCTTTGGCTCTCGTTGCTGGGTAATTCCACCTGTCTAAAATACCTGCAAGGTTTTGATTTTCAAGGGCTTTATGGATAGATGCTGACATACCTTCTTTCATGACGCTGCTCCTTCTAATTCTAAATCATCGACACACACAATTACCAATCGCTCAGGGCCATGTACCCCAATGGCAAGCACACGTTCAATATCTGCTGTTTTACTCGCCCCTGTGATAAGCGTGATGTATTTGTCATTTTTGGGGTGCATTTTAGTCATCAACGCTGGAATATCCGCAATGATTTTGCTAGTCGGAAGAATTGCCACATGTATCCACGCCAGTGCGGAAGCCAAGCGTTGTTCCACATCGGTCGAGTCTTGCGCCATACTGCCCGTCTCTGCCAGCCCCCATTTTAACTGGGTAATCCCCACTTTGGCACCTTTTGCCAATTCACGGGTGACTTTAAAATTAAGCCCCGGAAATTTCTGCGCCATCGCATCATTGTTAAATTGCTCTAAGATGGGGCTTTTCGCCCAAACAGCATACGAGCCAGTTTCGTCTTTGACCTCTTCTTTTTCGAGGAACGCTTCGATAAAACCCAGTGCCTCATTCGTCGTCGCAAAACGCTTCACTTCGGTATTTCCCGATGCCTCAGCCCTCGCTTTAAAATTTTCAAACATACGTGCGTCTCCTTTTTATGTGAGCTAATATTCTTTACATGTAACGATAAAACTTAATCAAGTATAAATTATTATACTTAATATAAAGATACAACTATTCTAGCTTGGACGAATGACGAATGTATGAGATTTAGGAGATTTTACAAAGGAGAGAATATGGGGTTTACTTTCTGATACACAAGGGAGAAAGAATGCGTTAAAATAGAGGTTCACTTTAGAATTATGTTATAATTTTTCCAAATTCACAAAAGGATAAACGATGGGTTATTTAGAAGTATTAAGCACCTTGGCACAACTCAAAACCAAATACAACATCCCAGAACTTTACCTTTTCGGCTCTTTTGCTAAACACCAAGAAAATGAGAACAGCGACGTTGACATAGCAGTCAAACTCGAAAAAACAGATGCTTTTTTACTGGTTCGCATTATGCACGAAGCTCAAGAAAAACTTCATCGAAACGTGGACATTGTGCAACTCAGAGAGCGCATGAATCCTCTGCTGAAAAAAATCATTCTTGAAGAGGGCGTGCGTGTCTAAACAAGAAGTTGTGCAAAGCATTCTCGAACAGATGATTCTCTCTTGTGAAAGAGTGGAAAAACGTTTTTCAACCATTCACTCAATCAATGACTTTTTAGACACTGAAGAAGGCATCGAAAAACTGGATGCGATTTGCATGCAAATCATCGCTCTAGGAGAAAGTGTCAAAAACCTCGATAAAATCACCAATAAAACACTTCTCTCTCGCTACCCACAAATCGTTTGGAGCGAAGTAGCAGGCATGCGCGACATCATCAGCCATCACTATTTTGACCTGAACGCTGAGATTGTGTTTGAGGTATGTCAAAATCATATTACAGAGCTTAAAAATACACTTCAGATGATTCAAAAGGAACTTTAAATGGAAAATGAACTACTCTCATTAAGCTGTGGAATTATAATGCCTATTTCGGCAATGGATGGATACCCTGCAATACATTGGGAAGAAATTAAAACAATTTATATTGATGTTGCACAAAAATGTGATCTTAGTAATGTAAAACTTGTCAGCGAAGAAAAAGCATCAGGTATTATCCATACCAATTTAATTAAAAATTTATTTGAAAACGACATTGTCATTTGTGATGTCAGTGGCAAAAATCCTAATGTTATGTTTGAACTTGGTTTGCGTATTGCTTTTGATAAACCTGTTATCGTTACAAAGGATGATGAAACAAAAATTAGTTTTGATATAGCTCCTTTTAAATATCTTGAATACCCTAAAATACAACATCATGGTGGAATAGAAAAATTTAAAATAGCCCTTACCGAGTGCTTACAAGCTACATTAGAAAAAAGCCCTTCGTATCTTCAAAGTTTTGGTATCAATTATAGCCGTGTTGATAATAGTGAAGCTTTTTTAAAGAAACTAGATAAGATTGAAAAAGATGTTCGTATAGCAAGCTTTTATGCGCTTAAAACTAGTCAAAAAATTTCAAATATAGAAAGTATTGTCGATAATCCTATGACAAAATTTAATTTATAAACGCCTTGAATTTCATTTAAACCAAAAGCCATTAGTATCATGAACATCCACACTTTCAGGGCTTTTCGAAGCCAAAATTATCGACTTTTTTTTGCAGGACAATCCGTTTCACTTATGGGCACGTGGATGCAGCGGACGGCAGTATATTGGGTTATTTACGTGCAGACGAACTCTGCTTTTATTTTGGGGCTGAGTGTGTTTGCTTCTCAGTTTCCCTCTTTTTTATTCTCACTTTTGGGTGGCGCTATCGCTGATCGGTACAATCGTTTTAAGGTGCTTCTATTGACTCAGATTGCTTCGATGATTCAAGCTGTTATCATGACATTGATCGTTTTTTTGACCGATTATTCGGTTGTGGAGTTGATTGTTCTCAGCGTCATACTCGGCATCATAAACGCATTTGATGTGCCTGCGCGTCAGTCTTTGATGCACATTATGGTGAGCCAAAAAGAGGATGTGGGCAATGCCATCGCACTCAATTCTTCCATGGTCAATCTCGCCCGTCTCATCGGTCCTGCCTTTGCAGGTCTCATCCTTGAAAGCTTTGGTGCTGGCATCTGTTTTATGCTCAATGCGCTGAGCTTCATCGCTGTGATCGCTTCTCTGCTTCTGTTAAAATTGCCTGCGTATATTCCTCAAGCGCACACGCAAAAAGTTTTGAGCGATCTTAGAGATGGTCTGCGCTACCTCCAATCGACCCCAAGGTTGGGCGTTTTGGTTTTACTGCTCGCGTTGATGAGCCTGCTTGTACTTCCCTACACAACGCTGTTTCCGATTATTGCCAAAGAGACGTTGACGGGGGATGCGACGATTTATGGGTATTTGAACAGTTTTGTAGGGGTGGGCGCACTCAGTGGTGCGCTTTTGCTCGCTTCACTTAAAACCAATAGTAACCTCAGAAAACTACTGATTCTTGCCACCGTGCTTCTTGGTCTTGGGTTGGTCTTTTTCGCACTTTCCCACACTTTGGCGTTTGCCTTTTTCTTTTGCACCATCGCAGGATTTGGCATGATGCTTCAAACGACCATCATCAACACGCTGCTTCAAACCACCTCTTCAAGCGAGATGCGAGGGCGCGTCATCAGTTATTTTGCGATGGCTTTTTTTGGTACACAACCCATTGGAGCACTCTTAATTGGTACGATTTCGCACTATTGTGGCGCGGCGGAAACCCTGCTGTTTGAGGGATGTATTGCCCTTTTTATCATTGCACTTTTTTCGCGCTACTTATGGAGAAGCGCCCAAGGTGTTAAGCCATCATAAGTAAGCTATAATGCTCTTATTAGACCACTTTGCAAAGGCATACGTATGAAAAATATCAATGAAGAGAAACGAATCGTTGTCTTAATAGATGCCGACAATGCGCAACAAAGCAAACTAGAACTCATCTTAGCCGAACTTTCGACACACGGGCATATCATCGTTAAGCGCGCTTACGGTGACTGGTCGAGCAGTTATCTTAAAAATTGGAAAGAGAGCTTGAATGAGCTCGCAGTTCAGCCAATTCAGCAGTTTGCGTACACGACGGGGAAAAATTCGACCGATGCTTCGATGATTATCGATGCGATGGATTTGCTCTACACCCAAAAATTTGACGCGTTTGCACTGGTTTCCAGTGACAGCGACTTTACCAAACTGGCTTCGCGCCTGAAAGAGTCTGAGATATATGTGTTTGGATTTGGCGAGCATAAAACGCCGATCTCCTTTCGTAATGCCTGCGATGACTTCATCTTCACCGAAAACCTGAGTGTCAACACCGAAACACTCGAAGGCACGCCTGAGCAAAAACCTTCCAAAGTCTCTAATGATGATGCACTCAAAGAGCTTGCGAAAATTTTACATGTAGGCTGGGAAAAGACCCAAGATGATGAGGGTTGGGCAAGTGTTTCAGCGGCTGGTGCGTACATCAAACGCCAGTCTCCTGACTTTGATCCACGCACATACGGTTCTAGCAAGATCACTTCACTGCTTGCGAAGCTTGGCGAAC
>DBTO01000281.1:0-10274 GCA_002307095.1 Sulfurospirillum sp. UBA1314 | reverse complement strand
GAGATGAAACGCTACCCAGGCAAAGGAACCACGACCATCGTGGACTACCGTCCTGTGGCAAAAAAAGTCGCCGCCCCTAAAAGACGACGCTAGTTTTTCAGCTCCAGCCCAAGCGTTGGAGCGATTTCTCTCATCGCGGCGATCACATCGGTGATCAGCTCATCCAAACTCACGCCCAACATCTCCGCCCCTTTTGAAATGACTTCCCTACTCGCACCTGCGGCGAACGCCTTGTCTTTGAACTTCTTTTTAGCCGATGAGAGCTCCAAATCCATAACCGAACGGCTTGGTCGAACCAGTGCACACGCGGTGATAAGCCCTGTGAGTTCATCCACGGCATAGAGGGTTTTCTCCATTGGACTGAGTGGTTCCACATCGGAGCAAATGCCCCAACCATGCGAAACAATCGCGCGTATAATCTTCTCAGAGTAGCCCTTTTCACGCATAATTTCTGCGGTTTTAACACAGTGAAGCTCAGGGTATTTTTCATAGTCTAGATCGTGCAAAAGCCCTACGATGCCCCATTTTTCCTCATCTTCGCCTGCTTTTCGTGCAAAGTAACGCATCGTTCCCTCAACGGCTAATCCATGAATGACGAGTGCCGCGCCATTATAGGCTTTTAGCAGAGCAAACGCCTCTTCTCGATTGAACATTTTCATCCTTTACATGTAAATGAGCCATTTTACCGTTTTACATGTAAAGATCTCAAAAAAGTTTCTTTTGTGTGACCAAATCTTTTGATTATTGTGTTACAATACCAACTTTAAAACAATCTTTATTGATTGAATTAATATTAATAAAAATCTATAAACTAAAGAGACTCTTTATGATAGATAATAATATTAACGTTTATCGTATCAACGCAGGTTCCTGTAATGGCTGTGATGTCGAGCTTTTGGCGAGCATCCTTGTGCCCAAATTTGGCTTTGACACACTTCATTGCACCTATACCAACACACCTGAAGAGGCACATATTGTCATCGTCACAGGTTCCATCACCACACGTTCCAAACCTTTCTTAGAAGCGACACTCAAACGGTTGCCTCCACAAAAAGTGGTCGTCGCTATGGGTATTTGTCCGATCACGGGCGGTGTCTTTCGCGATAGCTACTCCATCGAAGGCCCACTGGATCGCTTCATGGATGTGGATGTCAACATCGCTGGCTGTCCACCTTCACCGCAGAGCATCGTGGATGGACTCATTCAAGCCTGTGCGCTTTGGAAAGAGAAGGTGAGCGCATGAATGCCTACAAAGGAAAAATCACGTTTGATAAAACGCAGTGTGTTCTGTGCCAAACCTGTGCCTTTGTCTGCCCAGCTGGTGCGATCAACATCACCTGTGTCGAGCCGCAACAGAGCTATGACTTCATCATCTGGCACAACACCTGTACCGTGTGTGGCAACTGTACCTATTTTTGTCCCACAGGTGCTATTGCTTTAAGTCATACCCTCGCCGAAGCGACACCCCAAAGTGAAAAATACACCTCCATCACGGCTAATAGGGTCGAATATGGTGAATGCCCCAACTGCCATGAAGCGATGATAAACGTTCCTTTAACGATGCTTAAACGTGGGTTAAAAAACGTGAGTGAACCTATTACCTCTCTCTTTAAACTCTGCCCTAAATGCAGACGTGACCATACATTTGAAAGAAGAGTCCTTTAAATGAAATCTTTACATGTAAAACTCAATGACGCTCTTAACACCCTAAAATTAGGCTGTCATTTTAACGCTCAAGGTGATAGCCTTTGGTGCGAAATAGACGATAAAAAGCTTCTTTTACAGCTAGCAGAGATCCTTCAAACGATGAACGCACGGGTCTGTATGATCACTGCGTATCAAAAAGATGAAGCGCACGAACTGGTTTATCACTTCGACCTTGATGGCATGATGCTCAATGTCAAACTGTACATCACCGACAAAAGCGTTCCCTCCATCACGCCACTGTTTAAAAGTGCGGACTGGACGGAGAGAGAACTTTCCGAAATCTATGGCATAGCCATCCTCAATCACCCCAACCCCAAACGCCTTTTTCTCGATGAAGCGATTAAAGAGGCTGTTTTAAGCGAGTACTATTCACTCTCTTCCGCCATGAGTGGCAAAGTGAGCCAAGCACTTTGGAGCAGAGTTAAAGCAGCAGAAGGAAGCAACCGTGGATAACACCAAAGTCATTTTAGGACCGTTTGATGTGGCACTTGAAGAGCCCGTTTATTTTAAAATAGAACCCAATAGCGATGGTAAAACGATCAAAATGGTTGATATGATCAACGGTTTTGTTCACCGTGGCATCGAGTCTATCGTGCTTCAACGAAATTTTTTACAAAATCTCATCATCACCGAAAAAGTGTGTGCGCTCTGTTCCAACAACCACCCGTTTACCTACTGCATGGCGGTGGAAAAAATCGCAGGACTCAGCCTTCCTGAGCGCGCCCTTTACCTTCGTGTCGTTGCCGATGAGATCAAGCGCATCGCAAGCCACCTTTTTAACCTTGGTATGCTCGCGCATCTCATTCACAACAAAGCACTGATGACGCAGTTTTTGGAGGCGCGTGAGGATTTTCAAGACTTGAAAGAGTCCATTTGGGGCAATCGCATGGACTTAAGTGCTAATACCATTGGTGGTGTGAAGTTTGATCTAGACGCCACACTGATCGCTTCCATCCAAACGACACTGGATAAAAACAAAAGCAAAATCGAAGCGTTTATCGCTCTGTTTGAAACCGATGCAACGCTTATCACACGCCTTCGCGGTGTGGGAGTTTTAGGCTACGAAGATGCACTCAGACTGGGCGTTGTAGGCCCTGTAGCACGTGCAAGTGGTGTCAATAACGATGTACGAAAACGCTCCCCGTATGCCGCGTATGACCAACTTTCGTTTGATGTCGTGCTTCAACAAGATGGCGATGTGCTTTCACGCGCTAAAGTGAGACTGTATGAAATCCTAGAGTCCATGAAACTGCTTCACCAAGCGCTTGATGCTCTGCCAACAGGTGATGTCGTGCTTCCAACACGCACACTCATTCCAGAAGGCGAAGCGATCTCTCGCACCGAAGCACCTCGTGGAGAGCTCGTGTATTACCTCAAAACCAATGGCACGCAAAAGCCTGAGCGTATGAAGTGGCGCGTACCAACGTACATGAACTGGGAAGCGCTCAAAGTGATGATGCCCAACAATAACATTGACGATGTTGCTCTGATCTTTAACAGCATCGATCCTTGTATCTCCTGTACCGAGCGTTAAGATGAGACATCAATTTATTTTAGCCGATAGCACCAAATGTGTGGGGTGTTTGAGTTGTGAGTTAGCCTGTGCTGCTAGTTACCAAGGCATTGCTTTTGAGGAAGCCTACACCACGAAGTTACCGCTTATTTCGCGCAATCGTGTGGTGAAGATGGAGAGCAAAACCGCTCCGCTTCAGTGCATGCACTGTGAAGATGCTCCTTGTGCAACGATTTGTCCGCATGGTGTTATTGAGCGTATGGAAGGGTTTATCAAACTGCATGAAGAAGCCTGTGTGGGCTGTGGCTGCTGTTCGCTCATCTGCCCATATGGCGCGATTCGTATGATCCAAAAAGAAGACCGCAGGGTTGCTGTGAAATGCAACCTCTGCTTTAGCCATCCACAAGGGCCTTCGTGCGTTCGAGTTTGTACTACCGATGCGATTCGTCTGGTTGATTACGATACGTTTGAAACGCTTATGGCAGCCAAAGGCTAAGGGCGATGCACGAGTATTCCATCGTCGCTTCACTCATTGATGTGTGTGAAAAAGAGGCGAAAAAGCACCATGCCAAGGCGATTAAACGTCTTGAAATTCGTGTGGGAAGACTCAGTGGCATTGAAATTCATTTTTTGAAACAGTGTTTTGATACGTTTAAAGAAGAGACCATCTGCCACGATGCCACACTCGTTGTTGAGCTGTGCGACGTGGTGCTTTTGTGCGCTTCGTGTCATGAGCAAAGTGTCGTGAGTGAGAACCATTTTATCTGCCCCAAATGTCACAACGAGGACGTCTCCATGATAGGCGGGCAAGAGTTACATGTAAAGAGTATAGAGATCATTGAGGATGAAAGATGAGAAGTTACAAAACAATCGCAAAAGCCTATCCAAAAAAACGCCCAGCGCAGGAACGCGTTGAGGATTATTACCCGATTTATCACAACTTTGAAGAGAGCGAAGCCAAGGCGCAAGCGAGTCGTTGTCTGCAATGCCCCATCGATCTTTTGCGTGGGCTTGAAAGTGAGTTTAGATTCTGTCGCACAGGCTGTCCACTCAATAACAACATCCCAAGATGGCTTAAAAAAACCTATGAAAATGACTATGTAGGAGCGTTTGAGCTCTCCAATGCACGCTCTCCTTTTCCTGAAATTTTGGGTCGTGTTTGCCCTAAAAAAGGGCTGTGTGAGAGTTCGTGTACGCTGGAGAAAACTGACTACCATGCGGTTTCCATCGGCAATGTAGAAGTCTTTTTAAATGAAAAAGCGTATGAACAAGGCGCCATTCCCAATTACGGACAAGCGGAAGGTCGAAAATTCAAAGTCGCCGTTGTGGGAAGTGGTCCTGCGAGTTTGAGCTGTGCGACCTTTTTGCTTCGTTCCAACATCGAAGTCGAACTGTATGAGCGAGAAAATCGTGTAGGTGGGCTTTTGATGTACGGCATTCCCAACTTTAAACTACCCAAAAGTGTCATCTTGCGACGTTTTGAGTGGATGAAAGCAGCAGGCATGAAAGTGCATCTAAACACTGAAGTGGGAAAAGACGTCAGCCTCAGCGAGCTTCAAGAGAAATTTGATGCCGTCTTTTTGGGACTGGGTGTGCCCAAAGGCCGCAGTGCCGATATGGAAAATGAAGACGCCAATGGTGTGCATCAAGTCATGACCCTGCTTACCCAAACACAAAAAAACCTTTTCGATCATGCCCTCCAAAAATCGATCTTACGCAACAAACACGTCGTCGTCATCGGTGGTGGCGACTCTGCGATGGACGCCCTTCGTACCGCCATTCGTCATCATGCTAAAAGTGTAACCTGTGTCTACCGCAGGGGCGAAGAGAGCATGCCAGGAAGTCGTGCCGAAGTCATTAATGCCAAAGAAGAAGGGGTACAGTTTATCTTTAACGCGCTGCCTAAAAAAGCGTTGGTGGACGATGAACATCGTGTTGTGGGGCTTGAAATCATGGAAACCTATACCGATGAAAACAACCGCCTTCAAACCAAACCGCATAGCGTTCAAACTTTGCCAGCGGAGAGCATCATCCTAGCGCTTGGATTTGAAGCCAAACATTTTAGCTTTTACGATGAACTCAACCTCGCCGTTGGACGCTCAAACACACTTATTGTTGATGAAAACAAAGAGACTTCGCATCCATTCATTTTTGCGGGTGGTGATGTGGTCCGAGGCGCAAACTTGGTTGTCAATGCCGCGTTAGATGGTAGAACGGCCGCTGTGGCGATTGCTCGAAAATTGGGCGTTGTGGAAGATCAGAAGCTTTACATGTAAACTATAGATTAAGGTTGCAAAATGGATTTTAAACAATGGATGACTCATCAAAAATTATCACAAGGCTCTATTAAAAAATACTATGGAGCATTAGAAGGTGCTCTTTCAAAATGGGTAATTGAAGCTAATTTAACACAACATAATATTTTAAAAATAACTGACCCAAATCACTTCAATACATTATATACACAGATTTTAAATCTCCCAATTTTTAAAGACAGAGACTTCACTGGTCATACAATGTATAGCAATGCTTTAAAAAAATATGCCGAATTTCTTGCAACCTTTAGTATTCAAACGATAGAAAATGATATTGAAGAAATTATAACTAATTCATCTATTTCATCTACGCAAAAAACTCAATTAATCAATGCAAGAATAGGACAAGGTCAATTTAGAAAAGATTTACTTCATTATTGGGAACAATGCGCTGTTACGGGTTTTCAAAGTCACGAGCTGCTAGTCGCTTCGCATATCAAGCCTTGGTCGAAATCATCTAATGAAGAAAGACTTGACCCTTATAATGGGCTTCTTTTGATTCCAAATATTGATAAAGTATTTGACAAAGGACTTATTTCATTTTCAGAGAATGGATCAATATTGATTTCTCAATTTCTACCAGAGGCAAATATGTTAGGAATTGATTCAAAGATGAAAGTTAATCTAACCAAGAAACACCAAGTTTATATGCAATATCACCGAGATTATCTTTATAAAAAATAATTTATATTCTTTACATGTAAAACACTCACGCTTCCTAAAATCTCTAATATGGGTACTTTGGTAAGGAATGAGGCTATCTTCTCGTTCCTTTTGCAAAACACACCACAATGGCTCAAATAAGAGTATAGTGAAAGCGGTAAGTAGCGTCCCGTATTCTGTGCATTTTAATCTCTTCGTGTCACTTCACATGTATCTGCCCAACCAACGATAGACCCAAAAGGAAATCTTATGAACGATAAAGAACTTTACCAACACAAAAAACAGACCCAACTCAATGAGTGGAAAACGGGGATGATTCAGTTTCGTACCCAAGCGTTTGCGGCGCGTACGCATATGCAACTCGAATTAAACAAACACGTTAAATTGCTTGAAGGTAAACTGGAAGAGGGAAAAATAAAACTGGCGGAATTGGTCAAAATGACAGGACACAGTTTTGAATCTGCCAAGAAAAATTTTGAAATCATGTGGGATAGCATCATCCTAACATTTGCCGATACTGCGACCAAATTTAAAGCGCTTACCTAAACGAAAAAGGAGAAAATGCGTATTGACGCATCATTTAAAAATCAAACAAGGCAGACGTATTCTCTAAACCAAACTATTAAAGGAAATACCATGAGTGATAAAAAACTTTACGAACAAAAAATCCAAGCAGAATTTGATACCTGCAAAGCTCAAGTGGCTAAGTTTAAAGCGGAAGCCTCAGGTGCGAGGGCTGATGTTCAGATAGAAATGCACAAACAGATCAAACAACTTGAAGAAAAAATGAGTGAAGGTAAAACAAAACTTAAAGAGCTTGTAGAAGCAAGCGAAGAAAAATTTGATGAGATGAAAAAAGAGGTTGAATCCATTTGGCAATCCACCAAATCTACCCTACATCACGCTACAAAACACTTCGGCAAATAAGCTTTGCCACCTAAAGCGAGAAGGAATCCCTTCTCCTTTTTTTTTACATGTAAAGCTTCATAGACCACTTTTCCGAAGCGCTTCACGCGAGGCATGATCGACAAGTGTAAAGTAACGATCTATTTCATCTTTATCGCTCTGCTGCTTATGCCCTTTCACCTTCACCAACGAACAGTTCACTTCCTCCATCATAGTATAAAACGCTTGGTACAACGAAGCATGCTCATGAATCTTCTTCTGGTTAGTCCTATAACCCATGCGCTCAAACCGCTCTTTTCGGCTGGGAAGGCTGATGATATTTTGCGAATCGGTGTAAATCACGATCTCATCGCTAAGATTTCTGCACCCTTCCACCGCCCACAACAATGTTTGCAATTCGAGCTTGGTGGACGAGGTGTCATGAAAGGTTTTGAGCTTTACATGTAAAGAATCAAACGCGGCATTTTGAGCAACGACGACATACGCACCAAAGCCCACATGGGTGTGAGCATTGACGCTACCATCGCAAAAAAGTCGTATCACTTAGCCTTTGACCACAACAAAATCTTCTTTATCGCCTTTCCATTTCAAACTGTACAGATCATTACGGCGCGAACGAAGATTGCGGACACTGCCGCGCTCTCTTAACTCTTTTAAAAGGCTTAGATCAAGATCGGCGACCAAGGTCATTTCGGTATTTGGCGTCGCTTCGGCAATCGTTGCATCGTGCGGAAAGGCAAAATCAGACGGGCTAAAGACAGCGGATTGGGAGTACTGAATGTCCATATTTTCAACCCGAGGAAGGGTTCCCACACTGCCTGAAATCGCCACATAACACTCGTTTTCAATCGCTCTAGCTTGTGCGCAACGACGCACGCGTAAGTAACTGTTTTTCGTGTCCGTCCAATACGGCACAAAGAGAATATCGATGCCTTGATCGGCTAAGAGACGCGGAAGTTCGGGGTACTCGACATCGTAACAGACCAAAATGCCCACACGTCCCACATCGGTTTCAAACACGCAGAGTTTATCGCCGCCGTGCATGCCCCAGTACGCCTCTTCATCGGGCGTGATGTGCAGTTTTTTCTGCGCATCTTTCGTACCATCACGTCGACACAAGTAACTGGCGTTGTAGAGCGTATTGCCATCGTACTCGGGCATACTGCCTGCGATGATGTTGATGTTGTAGCGCACGGCAAATTGACCCATTTTCTCCACCAATGTGTCGGTGTGTGCGGCAACGGTGCGAATCGCCGTTTCAGGATTTTCATCAGAGCGTAACGCCATCAGTGGCGCATTGAAAAATTCTGGGAAAAGGACAAAGTCGGCGTTATACCCCGCCATCGCGTCCACAAAAAACTCCACTTGGTCTAAAAACTCTTCGACACTTTTAACACTGCGCATCTGCCACTGAACGATGCCCACACGCACGATGCCACGATTGACCATCGGGTTGGTGTGAGGCTCTTCGTAGTCCACGTTACTCCACTCCAAAAGTGTCGCATACTCACGTGAAGCCGCGTCACCTTTGAGGTAGCCTTTTAAAACACGGCGTACGTGAAAGTCATTGGCAAGCTGGAAGCCTAAAACATGGTCGCGTAGCTCTTTGTCTTTGACAAGTTCGATGTATTTTGAAGGGGTCATCTCATGCGCATGTTCCGCGTAACCCGGAATGCGCCCACCTGCGATGATGCGCTTGAGATTAAGGCGATAACAGAGCTCTTTACGCGCATCGTAAAGCCTACGCCCAAGACGAAGCCCCCTGTAATCTGGATCAACAAAAATGTCCAAGCCATACAAGGTGTTGCCTTTAGGATCATGCGTGGAGATAAGCCCATTTCCCGTGATTTGGTTGTAGGTATGACGATCGCCAAATTTATCGTAATCCACGATCAAACTCTGCGCCGCTGCTATGACTTTGCCATCGTCTTCGATGCAGATTTGACCTTCAGAAAACGTAGTCAGTTGTGCGGTAAATTCCTCAATCGTCCAACCGCCAAGGGTGGGATAAACCCTGTCCATAATTTTTTTAACTTGAGCATAATCTTTGAGTTCTAAATTGCGAAGAACGAGCTTATTGGTCTGTTTTAAATCATCACTACTTGCCATAAAATTTTTCCTTTTTTCTTACATGTAAACGGTAAAAATATTGGAATTATCTTAGCACAGTTTGGGTTTAGAGCGAATTGAGTTTGAACATTAAAGAGGAAAAAAAACGAAGAGAGCCGAAGCTCTCAACGTAAGTGACTATCTAACGCAGTCGAAGAAATAATCTGTTTTTGCAATATCTTTTGTCTCTTCATCCAACGCGTCTAGGACGGAGTTGGTAATCCAAGTTAAAAGATTGAGCGCACCTTCGTATCCGCTGATAGAGTATCGGTGTAGATGGTGTCTATCAAAAATTGGGAAACCAATTCTGATCAAAGGAATTTTAGTATCTCTGTAAAGCTCTTTACCGTAAACGTTACCGATCATAAAATCAACGGGTTCTGTAAAGAGAAGGCTTCTTAAATGCCACAAGTCTTTACCTGCCCAAATGTGACACTCTTCTTTGAAGGTACATTTATCGAGGATAGCTTGCATCTCTTTTTCCCAGTTTTTACGAGGGGCATTATGGCAAAGAACGTGTACAGGAATCGCTCCCATTTCAACCAAGAAAGAGACAACACCTAACAAGAAGTCAGGATCTCCCCAGATGGCGAATTTTTTACCGTGCATATACGGGTAACTGTCTTGCATCGCGTCCACAAGTTGACCACGAAGTTTCGTAAGTTCAGCAGGAACGGGTTTGCCTGTAAGCTCGCTTAGTTTCATCACAAATTCATCGGTTCCACCTAGTCCAATTGGATTACATGTAACGTAGTTTTGTTTCCACTCACCCTTGATCGTCTTCGCAGTAGCCTGTGTAGAGTACTTTTGAAGAGAGATCGTCGTACCTGCGCCTCGTGCTGTTTTAGCCACTGAAAGCGGTGTACCACCTGCGAAAAGTTTGTACTCGCCTGCTGGTGTGTTCCACTGATCTTCATGATCACCGATCATTACGATTTTGTCGCTGAACATAGAAGCGATTTTTTTCACTTCTTTTAAACTTCCAAGGTATGACTCAAACCCTGGAATGATGTTGATACGCTCAGAGTCTTTTTCTACTTCAACGCCCTCTTCAACCATGT
>DBTO01000108.1 GCA_002307095.1 Sulfurospirillum sp. UBA1314 | reverse complement strand
CAACGGTCGCACCGACGGTTTCAGCCCCATAATGAAGCCCAAGACCGCCCGTGAAAAGACCGTAGCCATACGCATTGTGCGAGGTGTCTTCGCTCGTGACACCTGCCATCGTAAAGACGCGTGCCATCACTTCGTTCCATGTATCCAAATCGGCTTTGGTGTAGCCGACAACGGTGGGTTTTCCTGTCGTTCCGCTACTGCTGTGAATGCGCACGACCGCATCTTTTTTAACCGCGAAAAGCCCAAAAGGGTAGTTGTCGCGCAGGTCTTGTTTTTTGGTAAAGGGTAACTTTGCGATGTCATCAATGGAAGTAATATCGGAAGGTGTGATGCCAAGTTCCGCAAACTTTTTTTGGTAAAAAGGCACATGCGCATAGACGCGCGCAACGGTGTCTTGAAGCCTTTGCGTTTGAAGTTCGGTCAGTTTATGACGTGGTAATGTCTCTTCTTTTGACCAGATCATTTTTGTGCCTTTGCATCGTTCATGCCCTGATGAAGCACCGCGATATTTTTCTCTGCCACTTTCGCGTTCATCACTGTTATCGCCTCCTCGATCTCTTTACATGTAAAAGGAAAATGCGCATCAAGTGCAAGCGTAACGCCTAGCATGTAAACATTGAGCGCATCGATGGGAAACTCTTTAGCTTTCGCTTTTTTAAACGCGTCGATGCTGTGGGTTTCAAAGCTAACTTTGGGGAAGTTTTTAGGCGCATTCATCACGATGACACCTCTGTCTTTGCTCAAGTATTGGATGTTGCGTAACGCTTCATTGCCCTCAAGTGCGATGAGAAGATCAGCTTGCCCTTCATCAATCGCAGGGGCGTAAAAATCGCCGATTTTGACATAACACGAAACGGAACCGCCACGTTGGCTCATGCCGTGGTTTTCCGTTCCTAAACATTTTTGTTTGGCAAGGGCTGAGGCGATGCTAAGCACTTTGACCAAAAAGACCGCGCCTTGTCCGCCGATACCTGCGATAACGATTTGATACTTCATCTTAGTTCTCCTCTTTTTTCACAAACGCATCGGTAGGACAGACCACATCAAGGCACGAGCCACATCCTGCGCATAAGAACGGATCAATCTCCATTTTACCTGCGTCGTTGTAGTGCATCGGTGGGCATTTGTAATTGGTGATACACGAATCACAGGCGACGCATTTGTCTTCATCAACTTCAACAAGCACATTTCCAAGTCGACCAACAGCATTCTCTTTATCGAGCACACAAAATTCGCGCACGACGGCAACAACAGGCGCAGTGGCAGTTTTATACGCCTCTTGGAGCGATTTCATAAAGTCAACGGTTTTGTTCAGGTCTTGCTCGTAGACGTATTCGTGACACGTGACACCACACCCTTCGATGATGCGTTTGATGTCGATTTGGTTCGGGTTGGTTCGCTCAGGCGTGGTTTGACGACCCGTCATCGCGGTGGTAGAGTTGTCTAAAATGATGAGAACAAATTTATGGTTTTGATACACGGCGTTAATGAGCGGTGCGACACCTGAGTGCATAAAGGTACTATCGCCAATCGTCGCTACAACGGTTTTGTCGGGATCGGAGATGCTAAAACCACTCGCCATTGAGATGCTTGCCCCCATACACAAAATGGTGTCAATCGCCGCTTGATTGAGTCCTAGCGTGTAACAGCCGATGTCTGATGTGTAGATGGACTTTTTCTTTTTAAAGACTTTTGTGATGGCGTAATGCACATCGCGGTGTGGACAGCCTGGGCACATATTGGGTGGGCGTTTGGGAAGTTCTTTTTCGTATTTTTCACTTTGGTACGCATGGCTTGGTTCAATGACACCTGCTTTGGTAAAGGCGGAAAGCACTTTATCTTTAGAAAATTCATCGATGAGATGCACGTGATTCGTCAATTTTCCGTAGAGTTTGGGAGAGCTTAACTGCTCTTCGATACAGGGGAAACTCTCTTCAAAGACGATCACTTTATCGTAGTTGGTAAATAGCGCTTCGAGGTTTTCTTTGGGAAGTGGGTAGGGCATATCAAGTTTTAAAATATCGGCTTCTATGCCAAGCTCTTCGACTGCTTCTTTCACATAGCCATCGCCCGTTCCACTCGTGAGGCACAGCACGCGAAAGCCTTTTAGTGCATGCGTTTTAGGTTCTATTAGATGTTCCCAGTTCCACAGCTTGATCGCTTCCAAACGGTCGATCTGCTCTAGTCCTTGGCGAAATCTCCCAGCAGGAGGCACAGCGCCCCAACGCGGAATATTGCGCTCAAAATTGCCTTGATTTGCTTTTACATGTAAAGCATCATCGACCTCACAAATCTCTCTGGCATGGCTAACGCGCATGACAGGGCGAAGCATGACGATGGATTCAAATTGATGGGAGAGTTCAATGCCTAGTTTGACCATGTCGTACGCCTCTTGAGGTGTGCTAGGATCAAGCACAGGGATGCGCGCAAACTTGGCGAAACTGCGGCTGTCTTGCTCCGTTTGAGAAGAGTAAAAGCCCGGATCATCACAGGAGATGAGCAGCATCGCACCCTTAAGCCCGATGTACGAAGCGCTCATCAACGGGTCACTCGCCACATTGAGTCCGACTTGTTTCATCGTCGCACAGGTGCGTTTGCCTGAAATGGCGCCTGCGTAGGCGACTTCAAAACCTACTTTTTCATTGGTCGCCCACTGTGCGTAGGCTTCTAATTTAAATTTATCGCGAAACTTTTGAAAATTCCCCAAAATCTCACTCGAAGGTGTCCCTGGATAGCCTGAGAGCATATCCACAC
>DBTO01000117.1 GCA_002307095.1 Sulfurospirillum sp. UBA1314 | reverse complement strand
GTTTAGCCTAATCCTCTATACTTTCCTTACCAAGTCAAAAACCTCCTTTTTGTGTATAATGTACCAATTTTTCATACTAAACGCTCGAATTGCCCGGTTCGAGCGTTTCCTTTTTTACTTCCCTAAAAATACTCTTGTAAAAATTACACTTTATCAATTATAAGAATTAGGACGCTATGAATAGCGCCCCTATATTACTTAAGATGGATTATTTGGCTGTAGAGGCTCTTGAATGTTTTTGTGCGACATGACGATGTCTGAAAGATTGCCAATATCGGTGATACCAATGTCGTTTAATAATTTATCAACCAAAGGTTTTTGAACCTGATATTTCATCGCAGCTTTGACCATATTATCGGAAAAATCACCTTCACTTGTACTGACTGAATTATTGGATGCACCGTTTGACATGTTCCCAACATCAATAATTTTAATAGAATCAATATGTTCCATCGGTTTAACACTTTGCTCAATAATAGCGGGTAATGCTTGCATAAGTGCTATTTGAATGCGCATTTTCACTTGTTCTGCTGATAAAACATTGTTGGCTTCATTGATGGCTTTTTCACCTTCGGCTTGAACGGCAAAACGCTTTTCATCGGCTTCTGCTTGGATTCTAACCGCATCCGCCTTACCTTGCGCTTCGAGTTTAATCGCTTCAGCTCGATCTTGTGCAGCGATTTTCTCTGCTTGAGCACCCACTTTAATCGTAACTGCATCTTTTTCCGCTTCTTCATTCGCCTTAATGATCTCAACGTCTTTGTTTCTGTTGGCAATCGCAACTTGACGAGCCGTATTGATTTTTTCCTCTGCTTCTACGGCTTTTGCACGTGCTTCATCTGCTACCGCTTTTGCTTCAGACTCTTCTTTGGATTTGTTGCTGATGCTAATTTCTTTATCTTGTTCCGCAAGCTTAATGGCTTTAGTTTTTTCGATATGTTGTTCTTCAATTTTTCGCTCAGTAATGATGCGCGCTTGCTCAATCTCTTGGTTTGCAGAGAGTTTAACGGTCTCAGATTTTTTGTTCTGATTGACTTGTTCTATCTTGATGTCAGCCTCTTGTTGTGCCTTTTTCATTTCGATCTCTCTGGATTGTTCTAATTTGGCATATTCCTCATCTTGCTGAAGATTAAGCGCTTCTTTGGTTGTTTGAAGATTTTTTTGTTGAATCTGAACTGCCGTGTCGCGCTCAATATCATTGCGAAGCTTATTGCGCTCTTCAATGGTCTGTGTAAGACGGAGTAAGCCCTCAGCATCAAAGGCATTGTTGGGATTAAAATGCTCTTTACCCGTTTGATCAAGTCCTGTGAGCGAAACGGATTCTAATTCAAGACCATTTTTAAGTAAATCTTCGGCAACCGCTTGTTGAACTTTTTGAACAAAGTCAGAACGTTTTTCATGCAGTTGTATCATCTCCATTTCAGCCGCTACCGCACGCAAGGCATCAACAAATTTGCCTTCGATTAGCTCTTTTAGCATATCGGGGTTGAGTGTTCTTTGTCCCAATGCTTGTGCTGCTTGAGCGATAGAACTAACCTCTGGTTTAACACGTACGTAAAATTCTGCTTGAACATCCACGCGCATACGATCACCCGTAATCAGTGCTTGGGACTGTTCTCTTCGTACCTCAAGACGCAACGTTTGCATATTGACCAACGCAATTTCATGAAAGATAGGAAGAACGATAGCACCACCATTAAGCACCACTTTTTCACCGCCAAGCCCTGTGCGTACAAATGCCATCTCTTTTGATGAGCGTTTATAAAGTCTTGCGACAATCAAGGCAATCGTTACAAGTGCTATGATGGCTGCCCCCGCTATCATTATAATCGTATCATTAATCATCGTTTATTCCTTTTCCAATTGGGATAGTGTATTTTTAATAGCATAAAAGCCTTTGGGTGATTGTTTCGCTAAAATCACCGTTTCACCCGCTTTAAACTCAATGCCAACCTCTTCTGGCTCCACCATAAAATAGTGCGCTTGTTCGTATTTATCCACATATTTAGCCTCTGCTGGAGAACCTTTTGTTGCACGCCCTAGCGTAATCGTTGCCGCTGAGCCTATAAGGTCTTCTTGCGAAAGAGCCGAACTCTCATCAGAGGGAATAACTTTGCGAATTGCATTGGTGGTTATCCTCGTTGCAGGCAGTGCCATCGCAAAAGAGAGCACTATGGCAAGGGCAGAGGGAAGAAAGATTCCTATGATGCCATATAGGATGGATTGTATTAAATATCCAATCGCACCAAAAGATGTTAAAAAGCAGATGATAATAGCCAACAATGGTACACGCCCGATATTCATCCACCCCATAAAATGCGTTAAAGCACTACTAGGTTCATTGATGTCAAAGTCGATATCGGGCAAAAGGGAATCAAACAGTGTTGATAATCCCACACCTAGCAACAGACCAACGCCCTCAAGCAAGGCAATCACAAGCATTATAATCAATGCAATTGTGAAAGGTTGCAGTTCTGGCAGCCAAAACATATCAAACATTCAACGTAGCCTTTAGTGCAGCTAAACGCTCACTAACTTGATTGTTTTTAGCCAATTCATCAAGTTCATTGAGTTTGGAGGTGTCTTTGCTTGTTTTGTCCGCTTCTCTTAATTCATCGCCCATGACACGGTAAAACGCCTCTTCTGCTTTATCAAGTTTATCTTTTGTTGCAAGGGAATCAATGGCGTTTGGTTTGCTCGAAAGAGCTTTAAGCTCACTGTCCATATCTTTTTTCTTGGTAGAGAGTTTATCAAGGTACTCCTGATAGGTGGTTATCTCTTTTTGAAGTGCGTCCATCTGCACTTGGTTTGCTTTGATTTTTTCTTCGATTGAAATTTGCTCAGCGAGTCCTGCTTCCGCAAGGTCTTCTCTATCTTCTTTAAGCGCAATTTTGACTTGAGCTAGAAGTTTACTGTGCTCAGCGTTGTAAGAATCTATTCGCTCCTTAATCATTTTTTGCTTCACGACATCTTTGCCAAGTTCAAGCTTGATGTCACTTGCTACTTTTTCAATCTCACGAATACTCTGCTTCGCAATAATCTCTGGTGAAATACCCTCAGCGGCATCAATAATGGCATTAAGGCTGCCCGCAACGATGCGACTGACTCTCGAATAAAACTTCTCTGACATAATGTCTCCTTTAAGTTTTGAATAGATTCGATAAAATTATAAGGAAAATACAGTATAATGTCAAGACTTAGATGTCTTTAATGAGACAAATATGTCCTAAATAAGACTATTATGGGAGAACACATGGTGACAACTGACGATTTTACAAAACTTGCGATTCTCAGCATCAAAGGGGAAATTAAAAAAAGAGGGCTAGATATGGTCAAACTCACTGAGCTTTTTAAAGCCCACGGTTATATTGATACCACCGAAGCTTCTTTGCGCCGAAAAATCGACAGAGGCGGATTTAGCTTTGTATTTTTTATGCAACTGATGGAAGTTTTAGATGTCGATACGATGAATGTTATTTTTGATGAGAGACTTTCAAACTGTGATCTTAGGCTCTCAAAAAGTTCTTTCTAGCAATAAATTTGGCGAATAAAATCAACCAAAAATGATGTGTTAAAAAAATTTATGATTCATTTACAAATGGTTCACATCCCATTTAGACTAAAGCCCTATACTTTTACATGTAAGACGCATACCTCCTTTTTGTGTAGAACCTAACAACTTGTAATACCAACGCTCGAATTGCCCGGTTCGAGCGTTTCTTTTTTTCCAAACTTCTCACAACCTTCCTTTTTTATCATAAATTTCTCTTAACATGTATTAATATTGGCTATAATCGAATGAATTAATCACAAAGAAGCCAAAAAACTGGCTATGCAATCGCCGCAATACCAGAGAATTTTGGTATTTGGGAAGAGCTTTACAATGCGTCCTGCAAAATAGATTGAATTGACCAACGCTACTGTTTTATACAGATACTTTTTTCACGACTAATGACTTTTACATGTAAAGATGTCCGTTGGACATACACGTTTACAACTGCCTTCAAAATCAAAGGTAACATGGTAAGGAATTAAGATGTTTCAGAATCTTATTTATGGTATTTCGCCTTATATTACTTCACGACTACACTTAAATAGTCAGTCCCCTTATGCTGCATATAGCACTCAATCTAAAATCAAAAATACAAATATACAAAAAAAGTATATTACTTTCAATGCTTGCCAAGATCCTCCTTCATAATTTCATTTTTCGTGATGTGAACTGTGACGTGTATTTAGTAGAGTGATTATTGTCGCTCGAAAATTTCTTTATATGTAAAGATTCAAAATATATCAAAAGGGGCAAACGATGGTGAAAAATCAAAGGTGGCATGAGCTAGACAATGTGACTAAACATAGGGGCATTATGTTGAAACAGTGGAAGAATGAGCTAGGAATAGCTTTACATGTAAATACAAAAAAGGGAAAAACATGGGTACTGTAATATTAACCATCATAGGCGTACTTCTTGCTGCATTTACTTTATTTGTGGTAATTGTAGTGATTTTGTTGCTGAGTGATTTGCTGAAAATAACGCATTTTCAAATGTGGCAAAGATTGAAAAACCCACCCTTTTCTAAATTCTTTTGGAAAAATGTTATAGGGCTATTTATATTTATTGGTTTTTGTGTATTTATGGTCTTTGGAACACTTTTTCAAGAAGTACCTTATGTTTCTGCTTTGGAAAATAAAATAATTTCTATTATGGTTCAGCATAATGTATGTTCTGATCCTAAGCGAGATTGTATAGATCAAGAACGTATTTTCGGTGGTGAAATTTCAGAAACGCTCCATCGTCAGAGAATTTATAAAGGGCTAGAGTTAGATTATAAAATTATTGGCGAGATTATTGCTACATGTTTTGATGCTTACAATCAAGCGGATCATAAAAAAACAGTTGAGCTAATAATCTACAAAGAAACAAGAGAGCAACAAAGAGCTTGGTTCTCTGGCGTTGAACCTATGATTCATATCATTTTTAAAGGAGAAAAATAATGTACTCAGTAGAAGTAAAAGCAGGTGTTTTAATTGATACGACAATACTTCATAAAAAAAGGTGACAGGCTACTTTTCTATTCTTACATGTAAAAAAACAATGAGCTTTGGCGTCTGGGTTGGTTGCCTTGCAAAGCATTTCAAATTGAAATTTTTTCAAAGCAATTGAACAATGAAGCGTAAAATAGTTGCTAAAAAAAGGTAAACCATGGCAAATATAACCGTACTTGACAATGAGATTACAATTTTAAAGATAGAAGATGAAGACTATATATCGCGTACTGATATGCTCAAGGCTAAAGATGGTGATTTTTTTATATCGGATTGGCTTAGAAATAGAAACACCATTGAGTATTTAGGAATTTGGGAGAAGCTTTACAATCCAAATTTTAATTATGGCGAATTCGCCATAATTACATCTCAAGCAGGGCTCAATAACTACAAGTTAAGTGTTAAAGAGTGGAATGCAAAGACAAACGCCATAGGCGTCGTAGAACATCCGATATAAAAAGGTGACAGGCTACTTTTTGATTCTTACATGTAAAAAAACGATGAACTTTGGCGTGCGGATTATTGCGCTGCAAAGCATTTCACATTGAAATTTTTTCAAAGCACTTGAACAATAAAGAGTAAAATAGTTGCTAAAAATGGAATGTTACAAATGAATAATAAGGTTTCACTAGATGGATAAACTCATAAGAAACTCGACAGCTGAATTTTTGATATTTACCTCACAGAGTGGAGAAAACAGTATCGAAGTCAAAGTTTTTGAAGAGTCTGTTTGGCTTACTCAAACGATGATAG
>DBTO01000261.1 GCA_002307095.1 Sulfurospirillum sp. UBA1314 | reverse complement strand
CCTGCACTGTGCGACAACGAAAGAGCTGCACTGCTAAACTCAGCACTATCAATAGACCCGAGCGAATAAGTATCCATAGAAGGAAGCAACGCTTCTGCGAAATCTGATACACTCGAACTGGTACTACTGCTACTGCTGCTGCCATACGAACCGTACAAAGACGTTTCGTAGAGAGAATTTGAACTTATCGTCATCATCTCCTCCTTTTTTTGGCTTGGGAATTTCCCAGTAGCAATCCTATCACCGATGCGGTAAACAGTGGGTAACAATGAAAAATTTTTACATGTAAAGGCTTTTGGGCTTCAAAAACCTTACATGTAAAGAAGAAAATGGCTCTTTAGGCACTTTTTTAGAAGGTGTATTTCATACTCAGGGTGACACTGCGCGGATCGCCATAGTAGAGATGACCATACCCTGAATCAATCGCATTGGCATAGTAAGTCTCATCGAAGAGATTTTCCACATTGAGTTTGACATAGAGATTTTTATTGACTTGGTACTTCGCAAAGAGACCCACTAAGGTGCGATCATCGACCGTTTGTCCCCACGATCCAACGGTTTTCGTTGCCGCATCAAGGCTTGCACCCAAGGTTGTCTGAAGGGTTGGCATAAAGTACGTACTTGCGATCTTAAAGATTTTAATCGTTGCATCAAAGCTCTCTTTTTGGTACTGTGTATAACCGCCTAACACATTCCAATTTTCCAAGATTTCACCGGAGAAGCCAATATCAAATCCCTTGGTTTCGGTGGTGCCACTTGCGTTGTAGCAGTACCCTTTGCAAATATTATTGGCATCATACGGTACACTTTCATCCAAAATGGCTTCATTCTCTTTGATGATTTTAAACAGTGCAAACGACGTGTTGAGTTTGCCACCCAAAAATTCCCCTTTCACACCTGCCTCATAACTTTTCCCCACTTCGGGGTCCAATAAACTTCCACTGGAGCTTTTAACCGATTGTGGATTAAAAATATCGGCATAACTGATATACGCACTTGCCCAATCGTTGATGGTATAGACTAACCCAGCATAAGGTGTTAATTCACCATCTGCCTTCATTCGCTCATCATAACCATCTGAGTCGCTATACGCATAGTTATACCAACTGGCACGACTTCCAACGATGAGCTTCACAGAGTCACTCAGACTCAAACGTGCGGCACTGTAGATCCCTTCTTGTTTTGTGACGATGGATCCCGTCCCGCTTAAAACAAGGTTGGGGTACGGAATGCTGGTGGTTGGATCAAAGGTATAAAGATTGGTAGCGATATAAGTACTATCATCATAATTTGTATTGTCCCATGTACGTTTGGACCAATTTCCGCCAAAGATGAATTCATGCTCTCTACCAAGAAAATTCACTGGTCCTGAGAGAAAGAGGTCAACATCGCGACTGACCTCTTCGGTCTCTTGTCCCCAACGGTAAAATACAGCATTTCCTGTGTCGGAGTCAAAATTATAATAATTGCCAAAGAGCCAATCGGCATCGGCTTTCATACGCGAAGCGGAGAGTTTGAGTTTCCAGTCCTTAGGAAGTTCTTGATCTAACTTTACGACCGTTGTTAAACTCTCTTTATCCCATTTATTCCAATCAGGAGCAAGAAACGTGGAGCGACTCCAATGCAAATCACTGCCATCATTGGCGATTGGAAGTCCATTACGATCTGCCGTGGTATCGTAAATATTTTGGTAATAGACCATAGCGCTGAGCATCGTACTCTCGCTCACATCCGCTTCGACAATGCCGTAAAATGCCTGCTTTTTCCCTCCAATATAATCACGAAACGAGTCATACTCTTCGCCTACTGCCACGACGCGCGCACGCACGCTTTTAGACTCATTAAGCGCACCTGAGGCATCTGCCACGACGCGATGGGTATCCCATGAACCTACACTGGCTTCCACAGAAGCAGAGGACTCCGCTGTGGGGCGTTTACGAACAATGTTCACCACACCACCAGGCTCTCCTGCACCATTAAGCAGCCCAGAAGCGCCAATGAGCACTTCAGTATGATCAATAATGGCACCATCAGGTGCCGTCACCACACCTCCGTCAATGCCTGAGCCTGAAGGCATGCCGTCGTATTGCACTTGCATCGCATAACCACGGGAGATATAGTTGTTGCGATCGCTGTCTGCTGTGGTGGTTGACACGCTGGGTGTTAAGGCAAGAACACTTTTCATATCGTTAAGCCCAAAGTCATCCATCGTTTGGCGTGTCACAACGTGCACGGTTTGAGGTGTTTCGCGGAGTGAAAGGGTTAGTTTCGTGGCAGTACTCGTTTGAGGAGTCGTGTAAGAGCCTGTTCCCTCCGTTACCGATGACTGTTCTGCGGCATGAATCGTAATGGCATCCAGTGCAACATTGGAATTTTTTTCTCGAATAATGATCGTATCATTTTCGATGACCGCTTCAAGTTCTGTGCCTTGAAGTAATTTATCGAGGGCATTTTTGACCCCTTCAATCGCGTCTATTTTAGGCGCCATTTTGCCTTGAAGCAATTTACCATCGGCAATGTAGGGCATATGCGACTCTATGGCGATTTTCTTGATCGCCTCTTCCAAGCTCTGTTTCTCCACACTAAAACTCTGCGCGTATAAGCTTGAATATAAGACCAAACCTAGAGCAATTTTTGAATACGTGATGCCCGTCATCTCTTCTCCTCATTGTATTTATAATTTTGAGAACTGTTCTCTAAATTATAAGACGCAGAACGTTTCAAAAATGGATATAAAAATCTCAAAAAAAGTTACAACTTTTGATGAATGTAGAGCGCATCTGCCTTTTTATCGACTTTCAGCGCGTAGATTTTGGTAAGAGCACGTAAAAATTTATCGACTTCATCTGTCGCAAATGAGCCCGAAATAGAGAAATTTTGCACCTCTTTTTGGACGGAGATGTTTAAATCTTGGTAGTGTTTAAATTCATCCAACGCACTTTGCAGTGTCTCGTCATGAAAGATAAGAATGCCCTCCCTCCATGAAGCGATATTTGCAATGGGAACATTTTTGAGGCTTAATTGATTGTTTTGCGTATCGAACGAGAGTTTCTTTCCTTGTGTCAGTGTTGCCAGAGGCTCTTTTTCGGCGGTTTCAACGCTCACAATGCCTTCTATCACGCTAACCTCCACACGGTTGTTGTAGTTTTTGACCTCAAAATGAGTGCCTAACACTTTAATCGTTACATTTCCTGCATGGACGATAAAAGGCTTATCGGGATTTTTCGCCACATCAAAAAGCGCTTTCCCCTCTTCTAACGTTATTTCACGTTTTGTATTGGCGTAACGCATCACCGCTTTGGTTTTGACATCCAAAAGTACCGTCGAGTCATCGGGCAAAAGCACCTTTTGCGTTTGCTTTTCAGTCGCGTAACTGTGCGGTACAAAAAAAGCGAGGTAGCGTTCGTACACACCTAGACACAGCACAAGAAGGACTGAAGCGGCAATGGCAAAATACGTGTTGCGTCTGAAAATGGCGTCTCGTTTGATCTCTTGATACACGCTTTGAACGATTTCATCTTTCACATTTTTGGAAAGTGTTGCATACAACGACGCCGTTTTTTGCACGTTTTCAAAGGCTTCTTGGTGCTCATGGTTTTGCGCATACCATGCAACAAATGCCTCTTGTTGCTCTGGCGTAAACCCCTCTTTTTTACAGGTAAAAAAATAACTCGCTTGGTTTTGAAGGATTTCACTCATGATTCATTCCACTCTTTGTGTTGGATGTATTCGGTCAGTTTAGCAGTCGCGCTGATAATGTATTTTTGAATGCTGTTGAGATTGAGGTTCAGCATGGAGGCGATCTCTTTTTTACTGTAACCTTCCATGACATGTAAAACAAAAACGTGTTTGAGGTGTTTGGGAAGAGCATTCAACGCTTCAACAAGCATCGCATCTTTGAGGCTTTCAAAAGCAATCGCGTCAGGCTGTTCGTGCGCTTTGCAACAGTAATGCTCTTCTTCGTAGGCAATAAACGTTCGGTTTTTTTCCCTACGCGTTGCATCAATCACGATATTGCGAGCCACTTTGTATAAAAAGGCTCTCTCATTTTCGATGGTCACATCTTTGGATTTTTCAATGGTTTTGGCATAGGTCTCTTGCGTAATGTCCATGGCAAGCTCACGATCCCCCACCATTTTTTGCACAAAATAGACCAATTCTTTATAATATTTCAGCATTATCCGTTTCTTTTATTTTGATAGATACTATCAAAATAAAATTTAGAGTTCACTGAGAGAAAATTATTTTACATGTAAAGCATCTTTCATCTCAACTTTTTATCCAAACCGATACCCAACGCCCGAAATGGTGATGAGTAATTGTGGGCGATTCGGGTCAGTTTCGATTTTTTTACGCAGTTGATTGACAAACACACGCAGGATTTTAGTATCGTTTTGGTAGCCTATTCCCCAGACATTTTTGAGGATTTGCGCATGGGTAAGCGCTTTGCCACTGTTTTGCATGAAAAATTTTAAAAGGCTAAATTCGAGTGGGGTGAGATGCAACGCAACATCCTCTTGTTTAAATTCTCGTTTTTCAAGGTCAAGTTCCAAGGTGCCAACTTTAAGCAGTGGCGTACTCTCTTTTTTGAGTGCATGCCTGAGAGCAGAGTTGATGCGCGCAACAAGCTCTCCTGTAAAAAAGGGTTTCACTACATAATCATCTGCACCAAGATTGAGTGAATCCACGATCTCTTGTTCACCGTTTCGTGCGGAGACAATAATAATGGGAATGTTGCTAAACCCACGAATTTTTTCTACAAAAAGCTTTCCATCACCATCGGGAAGCCCTAAATCTAACAAAATCAGATCAGGATTAAACTGAACCATCTGTGACATGCCCTCTTTTTGAGTGCCACACACTTTGAGTAAAAAAGCATGCTCCTCAAGACTCACTTCCAAAAGCTTTTGGATCTGTTTATCATCTTCGATGATCAAAATTTTATATTTAGGTTGGGACATTACTCCTCCTCGGTGGGAATGTTAAACTCAACAATGACACTGTTTTCCAAATTTCTCGCCCAAATGGTTCCCTCGTGCGCTTCAACGATTTTTTTGCAAATAAAAAGCCCTAAACCACTGCCATTGATGTCATCGCTAATGCCTTTAATTCTGAAAAACTTTTCAAACACCATTTTAAGGTCTTCATCACTAATGTGACTGTCTTCATTTAAAACAAAGATTTTACACCACTCACCCTCTTTTTGAAACCCTAACGTAATGGCACTTCCGTGTTGCGAGTATTTGATCGCATTTTCTAAAAGATTGACAACCACTCGCTCAATTAAAACACAATCGGCTTTAAAAATGCCCGATTCTTCTTCAATCTTGATGCTAAAATTACGTTCTTTTAAAATATCTTCAAACTCCCTCGCCGCTTGAGAGAAGATATCTGCAATGTCGCACCAATCTTTTTTAAGAACGACTTTATGGCTTTCAAACCGTGCAGAATCGAGCAGATTATTCATCAAGCGTTCCATCTTTTTTGCGCTAAAAATGACTTGAGAGATGATGACGCGTTTTTTCTCATCTAACCATGTCTCATCTGTTTTAAGCATCGAAACCATTCCCAAGATGGAAGCAAGCGGTGTTCGTAAATCATGCGAGATGGAACCATACAGAGCATTTTTGAGCTCTTCTCGTGCTAAGGAAATCGCATTTTTACTGTTTTTCTCCGAAAGGGATATACGCTCAAAAGAGACCGCCATAACACTGGTGACCGAGTCTAAAAACATCTTAAACTCTGTGGTCATCTCATCTTGTTTGAGTTTAAGCCCAAGGGCTCCATAGACAATATCGCGGCTTTTGATCGGAATATAGAGCATGTCCGAAGCCAAAAAAGTATCGGTTCCAGCCCCTGCTATTTTGCCATTATCCAAACACCAATCCAGTACGGCTTTCTCACTCGAAGAGATAAAAACGGCCTCTAATTTTTCAAACATCGCATCGTATTTTTTACTGGAAAGTGGACTTTTAGGATCATAATGCGCATAGAGTTTTGGCATCTCATCCTCATGCTTACGTAAGAAAAAGAAGGTCTCTTTGCCAAGCGATTCGGCAATGAGAGGCATCGCTATTTTAATCACCTGTTTTATCTCAGAAACCGCCGTCACCCTACGGCTCAGTTTATACAGTCGTCTCACCCTCTTTTCACGTTCACGGATCACTTCGCCAATAAGTTTTAACTTTTTGGCTTGTGATGAGATCAGATACGCCACAATGAAAAAGATGAAAAAACTCCACAAATGCGAAATATCCGTTACAACAAAGGTATAAATTGGAGGAACGAAATAGTAATTAAAAAGCCCAACGCCAACCAGTGTAATCATCATGGAGGTTTTCATATCGCCTCTGGAAGCAACGATCAGCACAGGAATAAGAATCAGCAGTGCAACATTGAGAAGTTCCAAATAGTTCCTAAAAAGGATGCAGCCAAACGTGATGATACCCAGCAATCCCAAACCAAAAAGAGAGTGCCATAAAGGCATCTCCTCTTTTTTTTCTTCTTCGATCGTATAAGCTTCTAATGCTTGTTCTTTGGTTTTGTTGATATACGAAATAATGCAAAACTCATCGCCTGCATTTAAAAGCTCATCGGCAATATCCATACGCCAGAACTTTCCTAAAAGATTCTTTTTGCGTTTTGCCACAACGATGTGTGTTACAAACCGCGCTCTGGCGTGTTTTAAAATCTCTTCCCCAACATCTTGCCCTGAGACGGTGTTGACCTCAGCGCCAAGCTCTTCGGCTAAACGAATATTTTTAGCCAATTTCTCACGGTTATTGGTTGAAAAATCATCAACATACAGTGCGATCCACTCCGCATTCATCTGCGAAGAGAGCCGTTTGGCATAGCGAATCAAATTGGCAGAAAATTCACTGCCATCGATGCAGACCATCACCTTTTCAACCGCTTCCCAACGCTCCAGTCTGTTCTCTTTATACAGATCGTAAACGTCTTTACTCACGCGTCCTGCGGCTTGTTTCAGCGCAATTTCTCGAAGAGCATTGATGTTGCCAAGCTTGAAAAAGTTCATCAGTGCTTTTTCAACGCTTTGCAATTTATAGATTTTCCCCTCTTTGAGCCTCTCGACCAATTTTTCAGGAGGGATGTCGATGATTTGAATTTTATCAACACGTTCCAAAATGCTATCGGGAACGGTTTCAGTAACTTTGACACCTGTAATCTGCAACACCAAATCATTCAGACTCTCAAGGTGTTGCACATTCATCGTGCTGTAAACATCAATGCCATTGTCTAAAATCTCTAAAACATCTTGGTAACGCTTTTGATGCCGTGAGGTAGGAGCATTGCTGTGGGCTAACTCATCGATGAGCACCACATCGGGCTTGGCTTCCAAAATCGCATCGATGTCAAGTTCATACAGCGTACTTCCACGGTACACGATCTTTTTAGGGGCAATGGAAGGGATGCCTTGGGTTAAACGCTCTGTTTCAGCCCTGCCGTGCATTTCAACATAGCCGATGAGCACATTGGTGCCACTTTGAAGAAGTTCCTTAGCATTGCGAAGCATGGTGTAGGTTTTGCCCACACCTGCCAAGGCTCCAAAGAAAAGCGTTAACTCTCCCGTTTCGCGTCTGTTTTTGATCTCTTGAAGAACCAGATCACTTGTTTCTAAGACATCTTCATTCATGT
>DBTO01000020.1 GCA_002307095.1 Sulfurospirillum sp. UBA1314 | reverse complement strand
CCGGATAAAATTGATTTAGAATCTGCTCAATTTGCACTTTATTCGTTATATCTAAATAGACCAAATTATCGGATTTTTTATTTTTATAATACGTACCCGTAATATCATACTTGGTATGCATATGTAAATATTGAAATACTCTCCATCCGATAAAACTAGAAGCACCTACAACTAGAATTCTCATTTTTTGGCACTTTTCATTACAGTCTCTTTACCACCGTCATAAGCTGTATACTCTTTTAGTTTTTCCTCACCAATTTCAGCTTTCATTTGCTCATAAAGCTTTGTACCAGGAAAAGGTGCACACCGTGAAAGCTGATAACTCCTATGTATATTATCAGGTGAAAATCCCATACTTTTAATCACTTTCATATCATTTTCATGATCTTCAAGGGTTTGTCCTGGCATATCACGCATCATTGTAATATGAATCATGAGTTGAGGATGTTTTGTAGTAATATATTCAAGCGTTGCCTTAAAATCAGTACGCTCAATTCCTTTTTCAACCCTTTTAAGAACATCTAAATTAAAGGTTTCTATCCCAAAACGCATACCAACACAGCCACTTTCAACCATTTTATCATAAAGCCAATCTGGTGAAATATCAAGGCGCCCCATCATTGTCCAGGGTAATCCAATTTTTTTAAGATAATCACACAACTCAGAGATGCGTTTTGTTCCCATATTAAAGGTATCATCATCAAAAAAAATACTTTTATAATCGTGCCTAGCAACGGCTTCTTTAATCTCTTGAGCTATTTTTTTAGGATCACGTAAAGAGACATTACCAAAGTACATGTTTTGAGGCCATGAACAAAATGTGCATTTAAACGGGCAACCTTTACTTCCATAGACTTGTAGCTGAGGTCTAGACGTTGGCATACTTGGATCATAATATTTAGTGGCACTTTTATAATCTCTAAAAGGGAAAGGAATACTATCAACATCTTTTAGTACTTCCGTAGGATAGCTACCAGGAACAAGTGTTGTTGCCATTTTGAGAGAATTGACAATATATTCACCTAACAAAAAATATTTTATTTTTGGATTTTTACTCTGAATCTCTTTAACCGTTATATCATTAAGGTGTGGTCCAGCAAGTGCCACATCTGCAAATGCTGACACTTTATTTGCAAACCATACATCAATGTCAATAGTAGGAGTAGAACATTCCAACACAACGATATCAGCTCTTTCACGTTTTATTTCTTCCAAAAAGACATCATAACTATACTGTTCTTCAGCAATAGCATCAAGAATATTTACATCGAAGCCATGTGCTTTTAGATGTGCTGCAGCATATCCCATGAAGAAAGGATATGGTGCGTAGTTTGTCATTGGCATATCCATTGTAAATGGCCATCTTGAACCTGCACGAACACCATAACGAACACCAGCACCAAGACCAAAAACTTTATTTAAAAAACTAAAAACTTTTTGACTTACCTTTATCTTTGATAAGGTAGGTTTAAAAATAAACTTATTGATTTCAAAATTATTCTCGGGATTTGATTCTTTAGTTCTGATATGTGGTGGATTCACAAATACAATTTTCATTTTATAAGTCCTTTAATATACTGAATCAGTTCTTGCGACCTTGCATCAATAGAGGCATACTTCATAACATAATCATAGCCATTTTGTGCAATTTGAGTTCGCTCTTCATCATGCTCTAAATAGTATTTTATCTTTTCAATCAAATCATCAAGACCTGTTGTAAAAACCATACAACCATTCATAGTCTCTTGCGCAACGGGAACAATATCCGTAATTAAAAAACCTTTACATGCTAAAACTTCATACGTACGTAGTGTAATAACATTCCAATCAATGCAATCTTGCAGCGTACAATTAAGATTGATCTTGGTAGAACTATAAAGTATAGGAACATCTTCTTGTGCGATTTTACCCTGTGATATTTTTTCAAATTTCTTTTTATAAATAGGTTTTGGAGCAAAATTTTTCCAAAAACGAAATCGTGATTTTGGTATTTTCCAATTTCCGAAGAGTCCGAAATTAAAATTTGTTGCAGGATAAAGGTATTTCATTGTTGCCTCTTCTCCCTTAATATCATTTCCAATATAAGCACATTCAAAAGCCAATGTATCTTTAATCTCTCGGGGATAAAAGATATCTGTATCAACACCAAAAGGTAAAAATAAACTCTTAACGCCACCATAGTTGCTATCATAAATCTCTTTCATTTTTTTAGCAAAAAACACATATCCATCGTAACTATTTTTGACAAGTTCAGCAATAATTTTTTCTGCTTCATATCCATAACCATTTTGGAGATAAAGAATATGACACTTTGCCAATGTAGCTATTGGTTCTACGTCATTTAAATAGATCATTACATCTAGTTGTTCTTGGGGCAAATAGTTGGGTGCATACAGCTCAACTTGAATATTCGAATACTGTTTATTGATTGATTTACACAATGACTCAGCCCAAAGTTCATCACCAATAACGTTGCCTTTTGACTCGATCGAAAATTTGTCCCATTTAATATAAAACCCTAATTTCATTTTATTTTCTCAATTTTATTTATCAAGAAATCTTGATATTTTTTTCTAACCCATCCTTCGATGATGTTTTAGTACATATTTTGATCACATTACATACTTTATGTGATTTCCAATCTATTTTTATAGTAAATTCCTTACCGACCTATGACTGCTTGGGTTATTTTTTTAACCCGCCTAAATCTTTTTATCCAATAAATTTAATTTATTTTTATTTTTGTACGATATCATGCTTGATTATTTATCTCTAATACTTCTTTTAATAGCAATTTTTTAAAGTCCTCTATGCGTATAGCATATGCTTTCACTTTTTCACTCCTAAAAAAATTAAAGATTTAATTGCAATCCATGGGTATCTATCATCAATTTTAAAAAACATAGGTACTATAAAACCAGAAACTATCTGTGATATCATTGTTGCAATAGCAGCGCCCTGAATTCCATAATATGGAATCATTAAAAAGTTCAAAACAATATTGATAATAGCACCAGATACTGTAGCTATTATTCCATTTTTTTGCTTATTGTTAACAATAACGATGCTACTTGTTACGGCACCCATTCCAGCAAAGAGCCCAGCCCAAATATGAATCATCAATACATTTCCTGATTGACTATATTGATTGCCATACAAAAGGTGTACAACCCAATCAGATAGAAATGTCATCGGTAATGCAACGGATATAGCAACCCATACCATAAGATTATAAAGCTTTTCCAGCCGTGAATAATAAAGCTCTTCACTTTGTTTTTTAGCATTAATAATCGCAGGAAAAAGTGAACTGCTCACAGCCATAGGTATAAAATACCATGCTTCACTAATTCGTACTGCAGCTGCGTACTGCCCAACAGATTGTGCATCAAGCATATTCATAATCATAATCTGATCTATCTTCATATATATTGTTATGACAATACTACTTAGAACAAGTGGCCAAGAATCTTGCAATAAATTGATAGCTGTTAATTTATTAAATTTAAAAAGTTGAAACTTGAAGGCTAAATTTTTACTATAAAAGTAAATAAACCCAAGCGCTAAAACGATACTATCAAAAAGAACAGTCCATACAAAAGCAATTAATGGAGCTTCATACAGGATTAAAGTAATTTTAACAAGGCTACTTATAAAAAGACTAATGATATTTGCAAAAACTACATAACGACTTAATACTTTGCTTTGAAAATAAAAATCTATAACATTAAATGATTGGAATAGTGTTGCGCTTGCAACGATAAAAATAAAAATATTTGTGTAATGATCATTTGACATAAAAGAAATAGTAACCGCTAAAAGTATCAAAACCATAAGTGCTCCAAAAAGCTTTAGGTAAAAAGCTGTACCTAAAATTTCATCTCTACGATTCTCATTTTTTACAAGTTCTCGAACAACAATACCATCAAGCCCTAATGTTGCAATAGTAGTAAATAAGCCAACGAAGCTTTGTACATAACTAAAAAGTCCAAATTGTTCAGGTCCTAAATATCGTGCAACCCAAATGCCAACAAAAAGACCTACAAATAGACGAAGAATCTTTTCTGTCAAAAGCCATGACGTATTCTTGAAATATTTTATAAATCCTTGATTTTGACTGAAAGCTTTAAATTGTGCTACCATTGATTATTTGGAATACCATCCGTATACAGTTTTAATACCTTCTTCCAATTCCATCTTATGACTCCAACCCAAAGCATGTAACTTTGAGGAATCCGAGAGCTTTAACATAGTTCCATCTGGTTTTGAGGTATTGTAAATAAGCTTTCCTTCATACCCAACAACGTTTTGAATCAATTCTGCTAACTCTTGGATACTAACATCTTTGCCTGTCCCTATATTGATGTGTGTATTACGGGCTTCTTGTTTACCTTGCACAACATCTTTAAAATCAACATTCTCCATAATAAAAACACACGCATCTGCCATATCTTCGGAGTATAAAAACTCTCGTCTTGGCTTTCCGCTTCCCCAAATTTCAACTTCTTTGTCCCCATGTTGTTTTGCTTCATGAATTTTACGAATCAATGCCGGTAAAACATGCGATGTTTGAAGATCAAAATTATCATTTGGTCCATACAGATTGGTTGGCATGACAGAGATAAAATTAGTGCCATATTGTAGATTATAACTCTCACACATCTTCATACCTGCAATTTTAGCTATAGCATAAGGCTCATTGGTATATTCAAGCTCACTTGTGAGTAAAGATTCTTCATTCATTGGTTGTGGTGCATTTTTGGGATAAATGCAGGTAGATCCTAAAAAGAGCAATTTTTTGACGCCATGAACGTAGCTTTGATGAATCAGATTATTTTGAATCTGTAAATTTTCATACATGAAATCCGCTCTTAACGTATTGTTCGCAACAATACCTCCCACTTTGGCAGCAGCGAGGATAACATACTCAGGTTTTTCCTGCGCAAAGAACCCTGAAACAACTTGTTGATTCGTTAAATCAAGCTCAGCATGGGTTCGGGTAATGATGTTTGTATACCCTTTACATGTAAGATTTTTAACAATCGCAGAACCCACAAGTCCCCGGTGTCCTGCTACATAGATTTTACTATTTTTTTCCATCATCTTACTCAAAATAACTCATAATTTTATAGCCACCCTCTTTAAGATAGACATCTTTGGTCATCAATTTAAGATCAGATTTCATCATATCATTGACCAAATCTTCAAGATTGTGTTCTCTTGTCCATCCTAACTTTTGCTCCGCTTTACTGGGGTCTCCCAAAAGCAGATCAACTTCAGTTGGTCTAAAATAGCGTGGGTCAACTGCCACGACCTCTTTGCCAATTTCAACTTGATAGAGTGGATTTGAGCACGATTTTACAACACCAATTTCATTAACACCTTCGCCTTTAAACTCAAGCTCAATGCCACAATACCCAAACGCCATACGCACAAAATCACGCACCATCGTTGTTGTTCCTGTCGCAATAACCCAGTCTTCTGGCTCGTCTGCTTGAAGAATCATCCACATCATACGCACGTAATCTTTCGCATGACCCCAATCACGTTTGGCATTGAGATTGCCAAGGTAGAGTTTATCTTGCAATCCAAGGGCAATTTTGCTTGCCGCTCGCGTAATTTTACGGGTGACAAAGGTCTCACCACGCACAGGACTTTCATGGTTAAATAAAATGCCATTGCAAGCAAACATACCATACGCTTCTCGGTAATTGACCGTAATCCAATAGGCATACATCTTAGCCACGGCATAAGGGCTTCTAGGATAAAACGGTGTCGTCTCTTTTTGAGGCGTTTCTTGTACTTTTCCATAAAGTTCAGAGGTACTGGCTTGATAGATTTTTGTCTTTTTTTCCAAACCTAAAAGACGCACCGCTTCTAAGATACGAAGTGTTCCTGTACCATCAGCATTGGCTACGTATTCAGGCGTTTCAAAGCTGACAGCCACATGGCTCATCGCCGCTAAATTGTAGATCTCATCAGGCTGTGTCTCTTGGATGATACGCGTTAAATTCATACTATCGGTCATGTCACCATGATGCAGGATGAGATTTCTATTTTCAACATGAGGGTCTTGGTAAAGATGGTCGATTCTATCCGTATTAAAAAGCGAACTTCTTCGTTTAAGACCATGAACGATATACCCTTTTTTAAGCAGAAATTCTGCTAAATAACTGCCATCTTGTCCTGTAATTCCTGTAATAAGTGCCACTTTTTGATTCATACATTTTCCCTTTTATAATCATCTTCTATTCTTACAATATCATCTTCACCTGTATAACTGCCCACTTGTGCTTCGATAAGAATCAGTGGGATTTTCCCTTGATTTTCAAGGCGATGAATCTCACCTGCTTTAATATAAGTCGACTCATTTTCCCTTACAAGAAAAGTCTTCTCTTCGACTTGAACCGTTGCAGTTCCACTCACAACAATCCAATGTTCATTGCGGTGGAAATGTTTTTGAAGGCTCAAACGTTTCCCTGGCTTAACCATGATTTTTTTAATTTTATAGCCTAATTTATCTTCCAATATCGTAAAGGTTCCCCAAGGGCGATGTGTCGTTTTATGTGTTGTTGTCAGTTCAACATTCTCTTTTTTAAGTCGTCCGACAATCTCTTTGACCTTTTGAGAACTCCCTTTGTGGCTAATAAGTAAGGCATCTTCCGTGTCAATCACAATCAAATCATGGACATCAATCAAGCTTACATGTTTAGGTGACATAATAAAATTATTGCTCTCATCATTGTCGAGTTCTTGGCAAAGGGCATCAAAACTTCCTACATCACTCCAGCCTATATCGCTAGGAACAACTTTCACTTTTTGACTTTTTTCCATAACGGCATAATCGATGCTATCTTCAGGAATCGCTAACATATCCTCATGAAGAATACGAATCATCCCATCACTCTTCGCATATTCATACGCTTTTTTACATGTAAGAAAAATTTGCGGTGCATACGCTTCAAGCTCGCTCAAGAAAACACCTGCCTTAAAGCAGAACATGCCACTGTTCCAGTAGTAATTCCCAGCGTTAAGATATTCCTCTGCTGTTTTGAAATCAGGCTTTTCATGAAAAGCTTTCACATCGGTGCCACTTGCTTCAATGTATCCAAATCCTGTCTCAGCAAAGGTAGGTTTGATACCAAACGTCACTAAGAAATCCTCTTGGGCTAAGCTTTCAGCTTCTTGAATCGCTTTCACATACGCACCGTGATCTTTAATCAGATGATCGCTTGGTGTAACTAAAACGATCTCTTCTTGGTTTAAAGCCATGCATGCCAGTGCAATGGCAGGTGCTGTATTGCGACCAATGGGTTCGAGTAAGTAACGATTATGAAATGTTCCAAGTTCTTCAAGTTGATCAAGCGCTAAAAAATATTGCTCATTATTAGAGACAATAAACTGCTCATTGCAAAGAGTATTGTTTCGCTCAACAGTCAACTGAAAAAGCGACTTATGCTCAAACAATTTTACAAACTGTTTTGGCATCAATGTACGACTCAGCGGCCACAGTCTTGTACCACTCCCGCCACATAAAATCAGATTAGTCAACGCTTTTCTCCCATAAATATGCACTTTGGCAAATAAGTCCTATATTATTATACTGAGGCTTCCATTGCATTTTGCTGATAATCTTATCGGTATTGGCAACAAGCATCGCTGGATCACCTGCACGTCTTGGCGTCACCTTAGCATGAATAGGAGATTTGGTGACATCACGCATGGTTTGAATCACCTCTTTGACACTGTATCCTTTGCCATACCCTACATTAAAAATATCACTTTCATTGGTTTTGAGATAGTACATCGCATCAATATGTGCCCTTGCTAGATCATCCACATGAATATAATCTCTTACCCCTGTTCCATCAGGTGTTGCATAGTCATCTCCAAAGATAGACATACTTTCTCTCTTTCCAATCGCACATTCTGACGCCATTTTAATCAAATGCGTAGCACCAAGGAAACGTTGTCCAATCCGTGGATGTGGTGCCTCGATATCGGCACCTGCAACATTGAAATAACGAAAAATAACATACTTAAAAGAAGGATATGCCTTTGCAGTATCTCTTAAAATTGTTTCACTCATGAGTTTACTCATGCCATAAGGATTGATTGGTTGAGTGGGAAATGTCTCATCGACACCCTCTATTGGAATAGTCGCTGGCTCTCCATAAACAGCAGCAGTAGAGCTAAAAATAAAGTGTGGAATCTGAGCTTCAACGGCTGCTTGAATTAGATTGGTTGTATTGACTGTATTGTTCATATAGTATTTTAAAGGATTTGTCACTGACTCAGGGACAACAATCGATGCGGCAAAGTGCATGATTGTATGGATGGATTTTTCACTCAAGAATGCTTTGATTTTATCAAACTCTTTTAAGTCAAGTTCAATAAACTCAAAGGGCTTAATCAACGAAAGTGTTTCTAAGGTTTTAGTGCTACCGGTGCTAAGATTATCAAGAATAATAATCTCCTCGCCTTGTTCTAAAAGCTGCTTAGCAACATGGCTACCAATGTAACCAGCCCCTCCTGTAATAAGGATTTTTGGCTTCATAATCTTCTAATCCTTACCAAAAAGATCGCGTGTATACACCTTATCTTTAACATCTTCAAGCTCAGGGGACAAACGGTTGGAAACAATCACATCGCACATTGTTTTGAAGGTATCTAACTCTTTAATCACACGTGAATTAAAAAATTTCTCCTCTTCCAAAACAGGTTCATACACCACCACTTCAATCCCTTTGGCTTTAATGCGCTTCATCACACCCTGAATGGAGGAGGTTCTAAAATTATCACTTCCTGCTTTCATAATGAGGCGGTAAATGCCTACAACTTTTGGATGTTTTTTGATAATAGAATCTGCAATAAAATCTTTACGGGTACTGTTAGAATCCACAATGGCACGAATGAGATTATTGGGCACTTCATTGTAGTTGGCTAAGAGTTGTTTGGTGTCTTTGGGCAAACAATAGCCACCATACCCAAAGGAAGGATTGTTGTAAAAGTTACCAATGCGTGGGTCTAAACAAACGCCTTCAATGATCTCTTTGGTGCTCAGTCCATGGATTTGTGCGTAGGAGTCAAGCTCATTAAAAAAGGCAACGCGCATCGCAAGATACGTATTGGCAAATAGTTTGATCGCTTCAGCTTCCGTTGATTCGGTAAACTCAACGGCAATATCTTTTTTAATAGCACCTTCAACCAGTAAGGCTGCGAATTTTTGTGCGCGTTCACTCTTTTCACCCACAACAATGCGAGAAGGGTAGAGATTATCATACAATGCTTTACCTTCACGTAAAAATTCAGGCGCAAAGAAGATGTTATCAATTCCAAACTCAGATTTGAGTTTTTGGACATAGCCTACGGGAATCGTTGATTTAATCACCATCGTAGCGCTTGGATTGTAGGTCAAAATATCTTTAATGACGCTCTCAATGGACTTTGTATTGAAGTAATTGGTCTCAGGATCATAATCGGTGGGCGTTGCGATGATGATAAACTCAGCCCCATCATACGCCTCTTCTTTATCGAGTGTCGCTTTAAAATGAAGTGGTTTTTCTCTCAAATACTCTTCAATCTCTTTATCCTCGATTGGAGAAATTTTAGCATTGATCATCTCTATTTTTTCAGGCACGATATCAAGGGCTACCACTTCATGATGTTGTGCCAATAAAATACCGTTTGAAAGCCCGACATACCCAGTTCCTACTATGGCTATTTTCATTAAATTTTCATCCTTTATTAATTTATATCTCTTCTTTGATTCTCATATACACAGGAAACCGTGGTTTTCCGCCTTTGGTTATCTCTTGAAATTTATAGGTAATCTTCGAGCCAATAGCCGGAGGATTTTTACGCTCCGATTCGCTAAAACCCGAACCGATGTCAAACATCACACCTTCGTCCGTTTTACATGTAAGCGATCCAAAGCTGTTTTTATATTTGCCTTCACCTTTGTGATGCTCCACAACTTCACACTCAGCATCGTAAAAACTTTTGACTTTTAAGCTATTTGGATCGCGCTTGGCGACGTATTTGGTATCGGGATTGCGCACGACAACGCCCTCGCCTCCGCCTTTTTCAACCTCAGTAAGAAAACGTTTCAGGTCATCATTATCTTTACATGTAAACTGTTTTGCCACTTTAAGATAATCGGCTTGATTGAGTTTGAGATAATACTCTAACTTTACTAAACGCTGGATCAAACCACCATTTTCATTCGGCACATCAAAGGCGTAAAAAGCGATGTTTTTCCAGCCATCATGCGGCTCTTTTTTCTTGACAATGGAGATGATGTTTTCAAAATCGCCTCGTTTGCTCCAAAGCTCGCCATCCACAGCAAAAGGAGGAAATCCTTCGGTAAACCAAGTAGGTGCTGAGAGTTCAGTGCCACCGCGTGAGATCAGTTTTTGCCCATCCCAATACGCTCGCACACCATCCATCTTTTCACTCATGAGCCACCCTGAAACATCTTGCCCATTCAACTCTTGCAAGAGCATCAATTCAGGCTTAGCGCCGAACATCATGGTTGCCAAAAGGAGCCAAGAGAGAATCAATCGCTTCATTTATGCCTCTGCTTTATATTTTTGCAAATACCAAACAATCGTTTTAAGAATCCCCGATTCAAAGTTCTCTTCCGCAGCCCAGCCCAGTTTGGTCTCAATCTTTGTCGCATCAATGGCATAACGTCTATCATGCCCTGCTCGATCTTCCACAAAACTGATCTGCTCTTTGTATGAAGTCGCTTTGGGTTTTAATGTATCTAAAATTTCACAGATTTTATGGGCAATATAGAGATTATCGCGCTCATTACGTCCACCGATATTGTAGGTCTCGCCTCTGTTTCCCTCATGATACACAAGGTCGATGCCTTTGCAATGATCTAAGACATACAACCAATCACGGATATTTTTTCCATCACCGTAAATGGGAATGGATTGATTGCTTAGCGCTTTTCGTATGATGGTAGGAATGAGTTTTTCATCGTGTTGTTTAGGGCCATAATTATTGGAACAATTGGTGATGACCGTATTCATCCCATAGGTGTGATGATAGGCTCGTACGATCATATCGGAACTGGCTTTACTGGCGGAGTAAGGAGAATTAGGCGCATAACTGGTTGTCTCTGTAAAAAGTCCCGTAGCACCCAATGTTCCATAGACTTCGTCGGTAGAGATATGATGAAAACGGCACTCCTCGTATCCTTCTTTGAGCACAAAGGGTTTTTCCATCCATGTTTTATACGCCACGTCAATCAAGGTAAAGGTTCCATTGACATTGGTCTCGATAAACACGCCTGGGTTTTTGATGGAATTATCGACATGCGACTCTGCTGCAAAGTGAATCACACCTTGGATTGCATAGTTTTCAAACAAGGATTCGACTAAAGTACGATCGCAAATGTCACCTTGCACAAAGGTGTAACGCGGTTCATCTTCCACTTCACTAAGGTTGTCTAAATTACCAGCATAGGTTAAAAGATCCAAATTGACAAGATGGTATTCGGGATATTGTTCTAGGAAATATGGCACAAAGTTTGAGCCGATAAATCCTGCACAACCCGTTACTAAAATAGCTTTTTGACTCATTTGACTAAATCCCTTAAATACTCTCCATACCCATTTTTACTCAGTGGTTTGGCGATCTCTAAAACCTGTTCTTTGGTAATCCAGCCATAATTGTAAGCGATCTCTTCCAAACAAGCGATCTTATAACCTTGGCGTTTTTCAATCGTTTGCACAAATAAACCAGCCTCCAACAGACTCTCATGCGTTCCCGTATCAAGCCACGCAAATCCACGTCCTAATACTTCAACCTGTAAATCTCCACGGTGAAGATACGCTTCATTCACGGAAGTAATCTCAAGCTCACCTCGCTCACTTGGCTTAACGGCTTTTGCGATTTCAATGACGCTATTATCGTAAAAATAAAGCCCTGTGACCGCAAAATTCGATTTGGGGATTTTAGGTTTTTCTTCGATGCTGATCGCTTTTTGATTTTCATCAAACTCAACCACACCAAAACGTTGTGGATCTTTAACTTGATACCCAAAAACAATGGCACCTTTTTCTAGCTTAGCGGCATTTTGAAGCAGTGGCGTAAAGCCTTGACCGTAGAAGATATTATCACCCAAGATCAAGCAAACACTATCATCTCCAATAAATTCTTCGCCTAAAAGAAACGCTTGTGCAAGTCCATCTGGACTGGGTTGAATTTTATAGGAAAGCGAAATGCCCCAGTGAGAGCCATCACCAAAAAGCTCTTCAAACTTACCAATATCTTGGGGAGTTGAGATGATGAGTATCTCCCTTATCCCCGCTAACATCAAAACAGAAAGTGGATAATAGATCATCGGTTTATCGTAAATCGGCAACAGCTGTTTACTGATGGGTTGGGTTACAGGATAAAGCCTTGTACCGCTTCCGCCTGCTAGGATGATCCCTTTCATGTTAGTGAAGCTCTGCTTTCGCTACTGCGATCAATTCATTGAGTTTTTTCTCGTACAATTTCGCGTTATCCGCATTGGTTGATTCAAAACGTGTGACAAGTACAGGCGTTGTATTGCTCGCTCGCACAAGTCCCCATCCATCGTTAAAGATAACTCTGACACCATCGACATCGACGATTTCTTTAATGGCAGGAAAATCTTTAGGAGGGTTTTTCAAAAGCTCTTTCACTTTTTCAACAAGAGGAAATTTTTCACTTTCATTGGTCTCAACTTTAAGCTCTTCGGTAGAGTAAACGACGGGTAATTTGGCGATTTCAGCATCCACATCCAAACCATTTTTAACCATCTCTATCATACGAAGTGTCGCGTAAATCGCGTCATCGTACCCAAAATAACGGTCATTAAAGAAGAGGTGACCACTCACTTCCGCTGCAAAATCGGCATTGGTTTTAGCGATCATCACTTTAAGGTTACTGTGACCTGTTTTGTACATAATCGCCTTGCCACGCTTGTTAATCTCATCGTACATGACTTGAGAACATTTCACTTCACCAATGACGGTTGGGTTTTTCATGGCACTGGAGAATAAAATCGCCATAATGTCGCCTTTGACATTATTGTGCTTCGTTAAAAACGCCAATCTATCGGCATCGCCGTCATATGCAAAGCCAAGCGCATACTCGCCTTCAAGCTCTTTTTTAATATCTTTGAGATTTTTTTCTACGGTTGGGTCGGGGTGATGGTTCGGGAATGTGCCATCTGGGTCTGTAAATAACCCTTTACATGTAAAGTCTAACGCTTTAAAAACATCTTGCACCACAACGCCTGCCACGCCATTTCCACAGTCATACACAAACGGTTGTTTGAAGCCTTTGAGGTGGTCAAATTCTTTAATCAAATACGCAATATAACGCTCTTTCGCGTTGATAAACGCAGAGCTTAAATCATCTTCGATTTCCAGCTCATAATTTTGGATAATCTCACGACCCAGCGCGTAAATATCTTCGCCAAAAAACGGTTTTTTATCGATCGTAATTTTAAAGCCATTGTATTCACTGGGGTTGTGCGAACCTGTGATCATAATGGAAGCGTTAGGGGTCACACCATCGAAGTTTTGAAAGTTACTAAAGTAATTGACCGGTGTCGCAACCAGCCCCATCGTAAGGACTTTACACCCTGCTTTGTTCAAACCACTCGTAAGATACTCGCATAAAATCGGTGAATGCGAACGCGCGTCATACCCAATCGCAACATTTTTGCCCACTTTGACAATCTGTTTTCCTAAAAAATACCCAATGAGTTTAACCGTTTGCTCATTCAATTCTTTTTCGTAAATGCCTCTAATGTCATACTCTCTAAAGATCGCTTTCAATGGTTCTCCTTGTACAGTTCTTCTTCAATTGCGATGCCAAAAACATCCGTATAGGA
>DBTO01000028.1:9604-11809 GCA_002307095.1 Sulfurospirillum sp. UBA1314 | reverse complement strand
GTTAGCTTCTTGGCTTCTTCACTTCTCCCTCCAAAAAACTTTCTCAAAATAAACTAAACAAACCTATGATAACATGAATGCAAATATAATTCTCTTTGTTAGCAAAAGGGTCACAAGATGGATAAAAAACTAACTGTTATTGAGGCGGCAAAGCTTTTAGGCGTGAGTAAAGAGGCTATCTACAATCGTTTGCGAAGAGGTTCGTTACAAAGTGTTGTTGAAAATGGAGTAAAGTACATTTTACTAACAAAAAGTAGTCTCAAAGAGGGTGCTCCCATTCGCAAAATACAGAGTCCTACCGAAAGTGCTTATGTTGAACTTCTTAAACTTCAGCTGGAAGAGATGAAACTTAAAAACGAAAAGTTAGAAGGTGATAAAGAGCGACTTATTGCCGATAAAGAGCGTTTATTAATCGAATCCAAAGAAAAAATTGAGATGATCTACAAAGAGAGGGATGAACAGCTCAAAGCCATTCTTACGTTAGCCAATCGCCAAATTACACATGCCCCAATGGATGAGTCAGTATCCGCGGCTGACACATCAACAGCAAATGTTTCTGTGCCAAAGAGTCCTATTGAAGAATCTTTTTCTTTTGAAGAAGCAGATGTTTTAGAAGAAGAGGAAGAGCATAGGGACGCAGAAGATAGGTTTGAATCTTATAGTGATTGGCGAGATTTACGCAGTTATCTGAAGGAAAAAGGTTTTTCTAAAAAAGAGAAACAGTACATTAGCGATAAAGTAGGTCAAAAAGTGGGACAGCTGAATGATGTGATGGATAAAAATGGCAAACTTTTTATCAAAAAAGGAAAAAAGCTTAAAGAGATATTGGGAGAATAAAAAGAGATGAAGTATATTCGTAAAATTTCAGATTATATGATCGCTGGTGGTATGGGTGTGCTTGTGATTGCAAGTATGCAAGGATGTGATCAAAAAGAGGACAATAAAAATGTTCTAGCGGATGCTGCTAAAACGCAAGGTGCGTTGGTTATTGTCGATGAAAGTGCCACGGGTGAATATAAAATAGCCGAAGAGTACCCAAGCTCAACGACGCGGGTTATTGTGCGAAAACCTGATGGTAGCGAGCGGATTTTATCACAAAGTGAAATTGATGCACTCGTCAAAGAAGAGGCCGCTAAAATTGATAACAACACCTCTGCCCTCACCAATCCAAGTATGAGCTCTGGTCAGATGGGCTTGGGCGGTGTTTTGCTCTCTAGTATTGCGGGTGCAATGATTGGTAGTTGGATAGGCAATAAACTTTTTAACAACCAAAATTACCAAAATCAGCGTGCAACTACCTACAAATCTCCACAAGCGTATTCGCGAAGTACCTCCAGTTTTAACAAACCGATGTCGACTTCGAGCAGTAGCAGTGCTACTAAAAGCAGTGGTTTCTTTGGCTCTTCAGGCTCTAGCAGTGGCTCTTCATCCAGTGGTACCTCCAGCGTACCTAGTAGTTCAGGAAGTTAATCATGTTACATGTAGAAAAAATTAGACCTTTAAGTAAAGAATTTTTAGAGTCCATTGGCTTTTATTGGCATACCGATGCGGATCAAACATCGTATGTTGCCGATGAACTGGTTCTGGTCAGCAACGACGAAGTAGAAGCGTATTATGAAGCAGCCAACGAGCTGTATGATATGTTTGCGCAAGCAGGTCAATATGTGATCGATAACAACCTTTTTCATGATCTCAATATTCCATTTAATTTAGTAGAATTGATTAAAAACTCATGGGCAAATGATGTACACTGGCATCTGTATGGTCGTTTTGACTTTGCAGGCGGAATTGATGGCAAGCCGATTAAACTCATCGAATTTAATGCAGATACGCCAACTTCTTTGTATGAGACAGCGATTATTCAATGGGCAATGCTCAAAGCCAATTGTATGGACGAAGCCAAACAGTTTAATACAGTCTTTGAAGCTTTGAAAGAAAATTTCAAACGCCTGGTCGTTCTTGGGGGCGATACCGAAGATTTTGCCAAGTTTTACGATGGGTGGAAGATTCTATTCTCTTCGATTCGTGGCAATATCGAAGATGAAAATACGACGAGACTCCTCCAAACAGCAGCGAATGAAGCAGGGTTTCATACCGATTTTGCGTATGTGGATGAGGTAGGTTTTAATGCTGAAGGTGTTTTTAAAGGCGATGAAAATTTTGAATTTTGGTTCAAACTGATTCCTTGGGAAAATATCGCGATAG
>DBTO01000028.1:0-9371 GCA_002307095.1 Sulfurospirillum sp. UBA1314 | reverse complement strand
TGATTCCTTGGGAAAATATCGCCATAGAAGAGGGTGATTTAGCTCTTTTATTGGATGAAATTGTGCGAGAACAAAAAGCGATCATTCTCAATCCTGCCTATACCCTTTTATTTCAAAGCAAAGCTTTTATGAAGATTCTGTGGGATATGTTCCCCCATCACCCTCTTCTGTTAGAGACATCGTACGAACCACTTAAAGGTAAAAAGCAGGTCGAAAAAAGAGCGTTTGGACGAGAAGGTGCTAATACAGTCATTTACGATGCGGACATGTCTGTTATGGCAAAAGTCGAGGGCGATTATGGTAATTTTAAACCCATTTACCAAGCGTACGAAGAACTGCCTAAAGATAGCGAAGGCAGATCCTATCAAGCGGGTGTTTTCTTTGCCTATGAAGGGTGTGGGCTTGGTTTTAGACGAGGAGGGCTCATTATGGAAAACTTCTCAAAATTTGTGGGTCACCGCATAAAGGATTAGAGCATGAAGATCGTTTTTTTAGATGCTAAGACAATGGGCAACGATATTGATTTGAGCCTTTTTCAGCAGTTTGGGTTATTTGAAGCCTTTGAGATGACCGATACGTCTGAGCGCGTTAAGCACATTAGTGATGCGAAAATTGTTCTGACCAATAAAGTGATCATTGATCAAGAAGTTATGGATGCGTGTCCTAATTTAGGACTTATTTGTATCACGGCTACAGGGATGAATAATGTCGACTTAGCCTATGCCAAGCAAAAAGGGATTGTGGTTAAAAACGTTGCGGGGTATTCGACCGCGTCGGTTGCACAAACAACGATCATGCTCGTTTTAAATCTTTTAGGTCAGTGCGGTTATTACGATCAGTACGTCAAGTCTGGGGAATGGGCAAAAAGTTCTATGTATACTCATATTGATCGACCTTTTTGGGAGATTAAAGGGAAACGTTGGGGAATTATTGGCTTAGGAACGATTGGCAAAGAGGTCGCAAAAATCGCTACTGCATTTGGTGCGAATGTAGTCTATTTTTCTGCAAGTGGCGCGAATCATGATAGCGTTTACACCCAAGTGAGTTTAGAAGAGATGATGCGAACATGTGATGTCATTACCATTCATGCGCCATTGAATGATAAAACTGCAAACTTAATCACAAAACCACAACTGAGCCTTATGAAACAAGGGGCAGTTGTGGTCAATGTGGGACGTGGTGGCATCGTCAATGAAGCTGATTTGCTGGATGTCATTGATACCAAAGAGATTTACGTTGGGCTTGATGTTTTAAGTGTTGAGCCAATAATAGAGAATCATCCGCTTTTACATGTAAAGCATCCTGAACGCTTAATCATTACGCCACACATCGCATGGTCGAGCATTGAGGCTAGGCGTGAATTGATGCGTTTGGTGGGTGAAAACATCAAAGAATTTTTAGAACATTAAGGAGAAACAATGGCAAAAGAGCATAGCTTTGACATTTCAGCTGAGATTGATAAACAAAAATTTAAAGATGCGTATGAGCAAGCTAAAAAAGTGATAACGAATCGATGGGATTTTAAAGGCATTACGTGTGAGTTTGATCACAATGAAAAAGCTAAAACGGTTACTTTAGTGACGACGAGCGATAGCAAAGCTGATGCAATGGTCGAGGCACTGATCTCTGAGTCCATCAAACGCGATATCTCTTCCAAAGCACTCAAAGAGACCAAACGTGAGGTTGCGGGCGGCAACAAAACCAAAGTTACTGTAAGCATTGTTGATGCAATCTCAAGTGAAGATGCTAAAAAAATTGTCAAAGAGATTAAAGAGCTTAAACTCAAAGTGCAAGCGTCTATTCGTGGTGATGTGGTCAGAGTTGAAGGCAAAGCGATTGATGATTTGCAAGAGGCGATTAAAGCGATTCGCGGATGTGATTTCGATTTCCCTGTGAACTTTACCAATCTTAAGTAGCTATGGATCAAATTCCTCCGATTATTGAGCTTGTGCCTAAAATCCAAGGATTTTGGTGCAAGACCTTGATGTTTGGTTGCTATGGTGCATTAACATTTACCCCTTTTATGGCAGGTCTTTGGATAGGCTATGTTCATAATGTGTGGATCGGCATCGCTTTTTTCCTTTTTCTAACACTCGTTAGTGGAGTAATATGCTCGAAAATGCGGGTGTGTTCCATTCCTTATGAACAACGAGAAATGAACTACTCGACGATGGCGATTGTGAAGTGGTATTTGGCGAAGAACATCTGTTTAAAAAACTAAACTATACTTTACATGTAAAACGAAATTTCAAGTGAGACTCTATGTATTTTAAACTAACAGGCAATCGATTGATCGTGATAGTGGCGCTTTTTTTGGTGATTGCGGATAACATCTCTTTTTTTAGCCATGTGCTGTCCGTCTATGAACTCTCGAAACAAAATATAGGCTTTTTGCTCTCTCTTGGGGTTGTTTTGGTATCAAGTATTTCAGTTTTTGTGATGCTTCTAAGTTGCCGCTATACCCTCAAACCACTGTTAATACTCTTGGTTTTAATAGCCTCCATCACCAACTATTTTATGAACACCTACAATGTCATCCTTGATGATACGATGATCCAAAATGCGATGGAAACCAACATCAACGAATCGATGGATCTTTTAAATTGGAAATTTTTAGCCTATTTTCTCCTTTTAGGCGTTATTCCTTCTGTAATGATTTATCGAGCTCCCGTTGTGTATGGAACGTTCAAACAAGAATCTTGGCAGAAAGTAAAAAGTTTAGGCGTTACTCTTGTGCTCATCGCCGTTGTCCTCTTTGCTTTTAGCCGTTTTTACACCTCTTTTTTCAGAGAACATAAACCTTTACGTTATTACACCAATCCAACGTTTTGTCTCTATTCTGTCGGTAAATATACATTCCGAAGTTTTTACAAAAAAGAGACCGCACTCAAACAAATTGGGCTAGATGCCAAAAAAATAGAGAGTAACAATCGCAAATTGGTTATTGTGGTTGTGGGCGAAGCGGCGCGTGCCAATCGTTTTTCACTCAATGGATATGAACGACAAACCAATCCTTTGTTGCAAAAAGAGGAGATTGTCAATTTCTCAAATCTCTATTCGTGTGGAACATCGACGGCGATCTCTGTACCGTGTATGTTCTCTGGTCTTGGGCGCCAAAATTACAGTGACAAAGAGGCTAAGTCGAGGGAAAATGTGATTGATATCATTAAACACAGTGGTGCAAGTATCCTGTGGAGAGATAATAATTCTGATTCCAAAGGTGTTGCTTTACGGGTGGCATACCAAGATTATCGCACAGCTGCGAACAATACGATGTGTGAAGATGAGTGTCGCGATGAGGGGATGTTGGTAGGGCTTCAAGAGTATGTCAATGCCCAAAAGGGTGATGTACTCATCGTTCTTCATCAAATGGGCAATCATGGACCAGCGTATTATAAGCGCTATCCCAAATCGTTTGAAAAATTTACGCCGGTGTGCGAAACAAACCAAGTAGAGCAATGTAAGCCCGAAGAGATTGGCAATGCGTATGACAATGCAATTTTGTACACCGACTATTTTCTCTCCAAAACGATTGGTTTTTTGAAACAGAATGATCAAAACTTTGAAACAGCGATGATTTATATGGCAGATCACGGTGAATCGTTGGGTGAAAAAGGACTTTATTTGCATGGTATTCCCTATTTTATGGCACCCGAGGAGCAGACTCATGTGGGAGCACTTATGTGGTTTGGCTCAAAAAGTAAGGAACACATTGATGTCCAAACCATTGCCCAAAAAGCGAACCAAACATACTCACATGACAACCTTTTTCATACGATTTTAGGTTTAATGGGCGTTCAAACAGTACTTTATGATGCAACACAAGATATACTAACGACTCAATACAAATAAAGGCGAAGTGTGAGAAACCAACCCCAATACCATTTTTTCAAAAATACAACCTACGCACTGAAAGGTTTAAAAGATATGATCTCCAATGAGACCTCTTTTAAAATCGAGTTGGTGCTCGTACTTGTCTTACTTCCTGTTTTGTACTTCCTTCCACTAGAGCTTTTGTATAAATTACTCATGTTTATTGCATTGATGGGGATACCTATGGCTGAAGCCATTAATAGCGCCATTGAGCGTGTAACGGACTTGGTAACGCTTGAGTACCATGAGATGGCAGGTCGTGCAAAAGATGCAGGCAGTGCCGTTGTTTTTTTAAGTATTGTGATCTTTGTGGTTGTGTGGGGATTGTGTCTGGTTCATGCTTACATGTAAAAGTATCACAAGGCTAATATAGCCTTGTGAGTGCGTGCTAAAGGAAATTTTTAACTACACAATTAAGAAAGGGATGCTTCATCAAAAAAATAACCATATCTATTTTCAATAGAAACGGTTATATCTGCTAATTTTATTACCCTTAGCATTTAGTACTTTATTTCTTCACTATATTAGAAGATTTTATAAGGCAATGCTTATAAACACAATACTCCAAAACTGACTGTTGTTGATTTTTTAAAGAAAACGATATTTTAAATTTTATACAAAAAAATTAAAAAAAATTAAAATTAACACTTATTTAACACGCGTATTTCATAATAACAGTTGTTTAAAATTTTACACAAAGGAGACTTCATGGATATAATAGGGCAATTTCCATTGTTTTATTTTCCAGATTATGGAAGCGCTTGGATGATGGGCTTAACCGGCACCATACACATCTTGTTTTCACATACGTCGGTTGGGGCGGCAATGCTTTTTGCTTTTTTAGCACACAAAGCCTACAAAGAGAATAGGAGTGATTATTATCCGTATATGAAAAAATACGGTATGTTCTTGCTGATATTTTCGTATGTTTTAGGGTCTATCACAGGTCCTGGTATTTGGAATACTGCTACGGCAGCCAGTCCTAGAGGCATTAGTGCCCTTATTCACAACTTTGTATGGGTCTGGGCAACGGAGTGGGTCTTCTTTATCTATGAAGTCATTGGTGTTTTTGTGCTTGTCTATTTTATTGATAAAATTGATAAAAAAACACACCTCCGACTTACCTATACATTTGCCCTGGCTTCCGTTGGAACATTGGCCCTTATCATCGGTATTATCAGTTTTATGATGTGGCCTGGAACAGAAGCATTTTATGCCACAGGAAGCGCAAGTGATGCCTTTTTTGGTGTGAATACCTTCCCTCATATGTTCTTGCGTATCGGTTTCATGATTATGATGTCAGGCGTTATAGGTTTAGTGATTTCAAGTTCGATGCGCAAAGAAAACGAAGAACTTTCCAATGAACTCAGTCGTAAAATGGGTTATGTAAGTATCTTAGGTGGCTTTATTACCTTGTTCTTCTTTATATGGTACATGGGTACACTTCCCGATAATGCGCATGCTGTTTTTGCTTTCTCCAAAGATGCCATTATTAAAAACAGAATTATTTTGACACTGGTATTTGTAGCTTATTTTGCGATTGCAATTATCAAACCAAGACTGATTAATCCTGTGATTGCAAGCGCTATGATCGGTGTTATTCTTATCTCTGGCTTGTGGTCAGGTGAGAAACTAAGAGAATCTATGCGCAAACCTTATGTCGCAGGACAATACATCTATTCCAATCAAATTATCAGTAGGGATGTCCCTGGTAAACATATTAAAAGCGAGCTTCCTATTATCGCTGAAAAAGGACTTTTACAAGTCAATCCTTTTGTTCCTGCACGTCTAAAAGTCATTACCGATGAAAACAGACTTGAAACGGGAGAGCTTTTAGCAAAGATGTCTTGTTCTAACTGCCACTCTTTAGAGAAAACAGGCGTCTACAGACCTTTACGAGATAGATTAACAGGTATGGATAAAGAGGGTGTGAAATCAATTTTATACGCTATGGGTGAAGGCGCATTTGCTTATATGCCAAAACTCAAATTACCAGAAAACGAATATGATGCAATTGCAGAATACTTTGCATCGTTACACTACTAAGGAGAAATGATGGACGCATCAGTATTATTAGCACTTAGGGATCCTGCGGGAGTTCCATTTTATCCCATAGTTTTTCAAGTACTTTATATTTTAACGTGGGCATTGCACGCGGCATTTGTACTTCTATCATTGGGTGCTATGGGGCTTTCACTCTACGGCTCGGCCAAAGGAAAGACGGATAAATATTGGAGTATTTTAACACCGCATCTTATCCAAACAGGTAAGATAAGTGTCTCTATTTTGATTGTTTTGGGCGTTGCTCCGCTCCTTTTTACACAGGTAATCTATGATCCAAACTGGTATGTAACCAACACGCTTTCAGGCATGTGGATTTTTATCTTTGTCTATACAATGGTCGTTGGATATAGTATGTATTATTGGTACTATTATGCCAATAAAGCGCAAAGAACAGGTAGTACGCTTATCGGTTTTGTTTCATTTGGCATTTTAGTGTTTGCTGGAATTTTGATGCACAATTTTGCGGTTACTTCTATCATGCCTCAGCAATGGATGAGTATGTACGCACCCAATGGTGTTGTAAATACAAGTGGATGGACGTTTAATCTTGATATTATTAGATTAGCGTTTATGGTTAGTTTGAGTATCCCTGTTGTAGGCATATTCTTACAAAACTACAGCCATTTTTTATCAACACGCAAAGATTTTGATGCCTCTTTTATCAGCTACAGCGCAAAGTTAGGAACTAATTTTGCGGTTATCGGGCTTTTAATCAGCGCAGTGTTATTTGTTTTATGGATGTTGCAAGTCAAATATCTTTTTCATCCTGTATCACTTGCGACGATTGTTGGCGTTTTAGTGCTTCTTGTTATGGCAAAGATCAATAGTAATAGTTACTATACAACCTTGATTTTGGTCGTGGTTGCACTTCTTATCTCAACAATGAGAGAACTCATACGTTTTGATATTATGTCAGGTTTGGGCTATAGCATTTATGACTATCCGATCAACTTTGAAATTCCTTCTATCGTTATGTTCTTGTCAACTTTTTTGGTTATGGGATTTGTTGGCGTAGCATTTCTTCTTACGATGGCATGGAAAGTCGGCAAAAGCGAAGGCGTTTTCGATGGTTCAAAAGATGTTATGGTCAATAGATTGGGGCAATCAACGCTCTATATCATGATAGCATGGATGGTTATCTATTTTGGATGGGGAATTACTATTTTATTTAAAAATATTCTCTAAGACTAAGATATGCCGATAAAGTATTTTATCGGCATATCTTGAAAATTGTATAAGAATAGACCTTATTTAAGACCTTCGATATATTTAGCCAAAGTAGCAATTGCATTAGCATCCAGATTTTTAACTTGTGGTGCCATAGTGCCTTTTAATGGTCCACCATAAGTACCATCTTTATAGCCGTTTAATGCTGCTGTAATTTTAGCAGCATCCCAACCCGCGATTACTTGTGATTTATTGAGGGCTGATTTCTCTGCTTTTGCCCCGTGACAGGTTGCACAAACTTTAAAAAGTGTCTCTCCATCTGCTGCAAAAATAGAAGTTGCACACATAAGACCTACTAAGAACGCTATTTTTTTCATCGAATCTCCTTATGTAAATAATAGAATAATTATATAGCGTAAAAGTGAATCTATTGTGAAATAAAAAAGTAGTTATTTTAATTTATCAAAAATTTTGTATTGATCCCAATACGTATCGAGTGCTTCTTGAAGTTGCGCATCATTTAAAGTCGTTTTTTTCTTGACACCAAAACGGTTAATAAGTCCATCGACCAAAATTGAATTTTCTGTTTTTGGGTTTTTAAGATACTTGGTCATAGCATTTTTGACTTCCATTTCGCTACTGTATTTGAGTAAATAGCGGTAGAAAAATTTATCAATCTTAACTGCCATATCTTCATGACATGGGATGCAGTTTTTTTCATAGATTCCTGTTTGGGCACATAGGCAAGCGGTGGAAAAGAGTGTGAAAAGAAGTGCTTTTTTTACCATGAAATCCTCACTGTGGTTCCTTCTTCAAGTACGGAATCTATCTTTACATGTAACGCATATTCTTTGGCAATATTTGCCACAATACTCAGCCCAATACCAAAGCCTCCCACACTACGATCAAAACGCATATAGCGCTCAAACACTTGATGGATTTTACTTTTTTCAATGCCTCTGCCACTGTCCTTTATTTCGATGCAATGCTCACTTAAATGGATCGCAATTGAACCGCCTATTTTATTGTATTTGATCGCATTTGAAAGAATGTTATCAAGGAGTTTTGCCATCTTTTTACGATCAATATTGAGGTAAATACCTTCTACGAGAGACGTACTAATCTCAATCTTTTTGGATTCAAAAAGTAGTGAAAAATACTCTAAACGCTCTTGAATCAATTCACTTAATTCAACCTGAACATCTTGGGAGAAAATCTGATGCGAAAGCACCAAATAGGTCAAATCATCGTAGAGATTTGAGATGGTTTTGGAGGCAATTGCGATGCGTTTAATTTTTTTAAGAAGCGACTCATCAAGGCGTTCAAGCTCAATCATCTCAATATTCGAGAGAATCGTATTAACAGGTGTATTGAGTTCATGTGTCGTATCTTTAATAAAACGATCCAGTAGGGCAATCGTATCTTTCATGGGACGCAGCAAAAGGTTGAGCAGAAAGTATCCGATGATCACGAGTGTGCCAAAAATGATAGCGCCGTAAAGGAGTAATTTACGATAAACTTTGGTATTCCACGATGGAGGTGCATCGACTTCTAAAATGATGTAACGCGCACCCAAATAGTACGATTCAAGCTCTTTGATGAAATAGATGTGATCATTTTTTAAGTAAATATCTTCGTAAAGATTGACTTTTTTGGTGCTTAATGTTGAGAAAATTTGCTTAAGACTGCTGTCATAAATGGCAGAATTAAAACGTTCATCTCTTGGATAGATTTTTTCTTTTTCAAAGTTTACATGTAAAGATTTTAAGCGTGCAATTTGTTCATTGGTAAGGTTAGAGAGTGCTTCTCTTTGATTTTGAAGCATTAAATCACGCTCAAGTCCATAGTACATAAAAGCCACAAATGCTAAAATAAGCAACGCTAAAAAGGCGTAGAGAAGCAAGAATGACCGAAGCGTTTTTTTCTCACGCGAGCGTAAATTTATATCCCAACTTTTTAATGCTAACAATGCGATCCTTCCCCATGATTTTGCGAAGATTTTTAATGTACGTGCGAAGCGTCTCGTCACTACCTTGTTCGTCGTATTCCCATAAATGCGCCATAATCATCTCATGACTTATGATCTCATTTTTCTTTTGTAAAAAAAGTTTGAGTAGTTTTGCCTCTTTGTTTTGAAGTTGGATGGCTTGGTTATTGACTAGCAGTTGATTGGTTAGTGTGTCATACGCTATACCTTCATCAAGGGAAATTTTAGAGCTAGAAGCATGAAAAAACTCCCGTTTTAAAAGCGTTTCAATGCGAAAAAG
>DBTO01000209.1:2460-3177 GCA_002307095.1 Sulfurospirillum sp. UBA1314 | reverse complement strand
CGGTGTGAATCGCAGACATGTTACCACCACCGATGATGCCACCTTTGACTGGGTCAAGATAGGTTGGATCATTTGTAAGTAATACGATAGCACCAAAACCTATGATGAAGGTTAAAATATAAAAATAACCTATAAATCCAGTGGCAAAAAAGACAGATTTTCGAGCCTCTTTAGCATCACTTACGGTGAAGAAACGCATCAAAATGTGTGGAAGACCTGCTGTTCCAAACATCAAGGCAATTCCTAAGCTGATCGCTGAAATGGGGTCACTGACTAAGCCACCTGGTGCCATAATCGCAATCGTTTTCTTCGCCGCTACCGCTTGGGAGAAAAGTGTTTCAAAGCTAAAGCCCACTTTGTACATGATCATGATTGCCATGAACGATGCACCTGAGAGAAGTAAAACCGCTTTGATGATCTGAACCCATGTTGTTGCCAACATGCCACCAAACGTAACATATAAAATCATCAAAATACCGACCATAATGACCGCGTACTCATAATCAAGTCCAAATAAAATTTGAATCAACTGCCCCGCTCCAACCATCTGAGCAATCAAATAAAGCGCTACGGTTGCCAATGAGCCAAGCGCTGCAAGAACACGAATCGGTGTTTGTCTTAAACGGTACGATGCAACATCACTAAAGGTATATTTACCCAAGTTTCGAAGCTGTTCTGCCACCAAGAAAAGGATGATCGGCCAACCGACTAAGAAGC
>DBTO01000209.1:0-2215 GCA_002307095.1 Sulfurospirillum sp. UBA1314 | reverse complement strand
ATGATCGGCCAACCGACTAAGAAGCCGATAGAATAGATCAAACCATCAAACCCTTTGAGGTAAACAAGCCCCGAAATTCCTAAAAAGGATGCCGCTGACATGTAATCACCCGCAATGGCAAGACCGTTTTGAAAACCTGTGATGCCTCCACCTGCGGTGTAAAAATCTTTAGCCGTTTTGGTTCTTTTAGCCGCCCAGTAGGTGATACCAAGGGTTGCAAGAACAAAGAGAACAAACATAATAATCGCTGAAACGTTTAAGTCTCGCTTGCCACTAAATTGAGCATCCGCTGCAAAAGCGAAATTGCTTAAGGTTAAGAGGAGTAAGCCCCATTTCATTTTTCGCTCCTTGCTTCTTCTTTGATTTGACGGGTTAACTCATCGAATTCACCGTTTGCTCTTTGGGTATAAATACCTGTAAGCACAAACGCAATGATAATGACACCAAGTCCCACAGGGATACCAACGGTCGTAACGCCTTCTCCAAGCTTAATGGCGAATGTTGCAGGAGAAAAAGCAATTACAAGGATGAAAGAGTAGTACACAACCAGCATAACGATCGCTAGTTTCCATGCAAAACTACTTCTTTTTTTTACGAGTTCGGCGAATTTTGGGTTGGCCTGTACTCTGTCGTAGATGTTCTGACTCATAAATGCTCCTTCTTTGTGATGTGGTAGCCTGATGACATTGTAAAGAAGTAACATAGCATTAACGTAGCATTTTTGTTTTTGGAACAAAAGAGGATTTTTTTCTAAATAATATGAGTAAAAAAGTAACTTTAGCGGTTTTTCTCGGGGAAATACTTCTCAATCTTATACCCAACACCCTTAAGATTGATGATAAAATCTTCCTTAAGAAGCTTGCGAAAACGACTGATTTCAGCCCTAATAGAGGCATTATCGATGGGTTCATCGTTCCATACGTAAGTGCGGAATTTCTCGAAGTCAACGACCACACCCATGTTCTCAGAAAGTAGTGTCACAATTTGTAACTGTTTCTTTGTAAGGACTTGGACATTGTTATTGTAAAAGAGCATCTGCTCCTCTTTGGAGAAGACATATTTGGAGTTTAAGATGATGTGTTTGAGGTTTTTGATTGCAGACTCTTTTTTGATCTTGTCGATGCGAAGCCCAAGTTCCTTAAGATGAAACGGCTTTTTGAGATAGTCCGAAGCGCCTAACTCAAACGCTTGAGAGATGTCATCGATGTCCACATTGGCACTGATGAAAATGGTCGGAAACGCATGCTCGATCTCATTGAGCGCTTTGAGCAGGCTGAGCCCACTCATTTTAGGAATGTTGATGTCTAAAAGTAACAGATCAAACGCATCTTTTTTGATCGCTTCATACGCCTCTTCGCCGTTACCAAAAGCGATGACTTTGTGCCCCAACGCTTCTAAATACTCCTCAATGGAACTTCGTAACATCAACTCATCTTCTAGCAGTAAAATTTTCATCGTTATCCTCTCACAAAACGGTAGCGAAAACAGGTTTTAGATTCATCCGAGTCTACCTCTATCATGACATCATTCGCATCGCAAATCTCTTTGACGATGTTTAGCCCCAAACCAAACCCGCCACGCGCCTCATCTTCTCTGTAATAACGATTGAACAATTGCTCAGGCGCTTTGATCTTCTCGCCTCTGTTTTCCACCTCAAAAACAACCTCGTTTTCACGCTCGTACAACTTTACATGTAAAGGTTGTTTCTCGTAACTGTACTTGATCGCATTGGAGAGATTATTGTCGCAAATGCGCTGTAATTCGGTCTCGTTGAAGAGTATAAACAGCTCAGGCGTGATGTCCATGCTGATGTGCAGTTTATTGCCCTGAGCAACATCTTCAAAGTAATCCACGCGCTCTTTTAAAAACGTCGAAACGTTGATCATGCTTTTTTCGTACACGACTCTGTCTTTTTTCACGACATATGCCAAATCTTCATAGATGTTATCGAGCACCTTCACCGCTGCTTCGATTTTGAGCAAATAAGGATTGGTTTCAAATTTGAGATTGTACAGATCGATGTTCATAAGGATGATGGAGAGTGGCGTATTGATCTCATGAATCGCATTTTTAACAAACCGATCCTGCTTTTCTAAGAGCTCCTGCGCAAAATCAATGGAGTGTTGAAGCTCCACCGTCTTTTGCTCGACAATGCCTTCAAGATTGCTGTTAAGCTCGACTAAAGCGCTATTTTTGGCTTTAATCTCTTCGATCA
>DBTO01000193.1 GCA_002307095.1 Sulfurospirillum sp. UBA1314 | reverse complement strand
TTAACAAACATTGTAAACTCCTTTCACTTTAGTCTCTTTATTCTAGCACGATTTGGGTAAATTATGAATTTAGGAAATCTTTTTGTGTTATACTACGAATCCTAACATTTGTATTTATGGAAGGTTGACACGTATGGCACATCTATTTTTAATCTTTATGCTGCTCATAACGGTGAGTTCTTCACTGTGTGCTGACGTGCTCTCTTCTATTTTAGAGTCTAAAAAGATTCGTGTCTGCATCTGGCCTGAGTATTATGGTATTTCGTATGTCAATCCTCGAACCCAAGAACTCGTGGGTATTGATGTCGATCTTGCGAAAGAGTTTGCCCAAGAATTAGGTGTGAGTCTTGCGTTTAAAGAGAGCTCCTTTGCTACGTTGATTCAAGACATTACGACCCAAAAATGCGATATTGCGATGTTTGCCATCGGTCATACGCCAGAGCGCAAAGAACGTCTTTATCTAAGTTCTCCTCACCTTGCAAGCGATGTCTATGCGGTCACCTCTAAAAGCAATAAACGCATTCAAACATGGGACGACATCGATCAAAAAGGCGTCGTGGTTGCCGTGGCAAAAGGAACATACCATGTAGCACTCATGCAAAAGAGCCTGAAAAAAGCCAAACTACTTATCGTTGATTCGTTACATGCAAGGGAACAAGAGGTCGAAGCAGGACGTGCGGATGTCTTCATGACCGATTATCCTTTTGGGATTCGCATGGTTGAAGAGCGCGAGTGGGCAAAACTCATTGCGCCAACCCAAGCGTTTCATGTCGTTCCCTATGGATGGGCAATGGCTCAAAGCGAGTCTAGATTACAAGAGAGAGTCGAAGCATTTATCGTAGCGATTAAGCACGATGGAAGGCTTTTGGAAGCGGCGAAGCGTCATCACCTTGAGCCTATCATTTTTAGCGAATAAGCCATGAAATCGTTTTTGAAAACTGAGAAAAAAATCATACGCTATTTTTTTGCAGGGCTTGTGATCGTCTGTTTTCTGATAGGACTCATTGTACTAGCGTATTCAAATTTGCGCCAAGAGGCGATTCAAACCCATCATCACATTGCGAACCTTCATGCCTATACGCTTGAAGAGCACTTTTCACAGATCCTTCAGCACATGAGCCTTACGATAGATCGCATTCCCCCCTTAAGCAATGAACACGTTTCGCAAGAAGCACTTTTTCCTGTCTTTACTGAATTATTGCACAATGCCCCTTATCTGCGCTCCCTCTCACTTTTAGATGAAAATGGGGTCATTATTGCCAGCTCTCATGAACCCAATTTAGGTCAAAAAATTCCTTTGAATACTTTTTTGCCTATTCCTTTTGGAGAAACTCCGCTGCTACGCATTGGGGTACCTTGGGAAGGAAGGGATTTTGATGTTGGACGCATCAGTACAGGGCGTGATCCCATTCGTGCCGATGCGATCAGTTTTCTCCCTTTGCTTAAAAAAGTCTTTTTTGAAAAACACGCTTATTTTATCAGCGTCAATCTCAACACAGATTACCTCAACAATCGCTACACCAGCACCCTTCCTGTTGAGCAAGGGAGTGTCTCTTTGTGGAGAATCGATGGTATTTTGCTTTTTTCCACAAATGCTAACGCTAAACTAGGTTCTTCGCATTACACCCGTTTACACCCCAAAGATCATGAAGATTTTTTCACGCATATAGAGATGCACGAACACCCTACACTCAATGTCTTTCGTGTGGCAAAATTTCTACCTTTTGTGGTTGAAATACAAACCAATGAAACCAATGCCCTTGGTTATTGGGATAAAGAGCGTAAAAAAGTGTTGGGTATTACCGCGTTGCTGATCGTTTTCTCCGGTATTCTTTCTCTGACATTGATTGTACGTTACTATAAAGAGAATGAGCGTCAGCGAGCTCAGCTCTCTTATGAAAAGCAGTTCCGCGTAGCTATGGAAGCGACCCAAACAGGACTTTGGACATGGAATTTAAAAACGCATCAGATTACGTGGGATCCTCAATGCTTCCTTCTTTTAGGGTTTAGTCCTGATGCGTTTGAGCCTTCGTGGGAAAAAATTGTTGCACTCACCCACCCTGAAGATGCTTCCACTATGCGTTTATCGATCAGGGAACAAATTGAGGCGTATTCAAGTTTTCTGATTGAAAGGCGTATGAAAACAACGAATGAAACATGGGTTTGGGTTCAAGTACGCGGTAAAGTGATTGAATTATCCAAAGAGGGAGAACCGCTGCTTTTGACAGGCGTTTACATCAACATTGATGTCCAAAAAAGAGCCGAACAACTGCACCTCTCTGCCGTTGCATTTGAAACACAAGAGGCGATTCTCATCACGGATGCCAAAGAGAGAGTGGTCAAAGTAAACGAAGCCTTTACGCGCATCACGGGGTATAGGGATGATGAGATTATTGGGCAAACACCCCGTATTTTAAAATCAAACGAACATGATAGTGCCTTTTATGAAGTGATGTGGAAAGCACTTTTGGAACACGGTTATTGGCAAGGAGAACTGTGGAACAGACGCAAAAATGGTGAACTCTATGCCGAATCCATCACGATCACCACCATTCGCGATGCTAAAGGCAAAACAACCCATTATATTGCTAATTTTAACGATATCACGATCCATAAAGTGGCACAACAGCAGATTCAAGCACTGGCGTATTACGATCCGCTCACCCACCTCGCAAACCGTCGTTTACTCGACCAAACCCTTGAACAAACGCTACGTCATAGTATTGATGAGAGACATTTTGGAGCCGTTCTTTTTATCGATTTGGACTATTTTAAAGAGCTCAACGATACACATGGGCACGATGCAGGGGACATGGTGCTTATCCAAGCCGCTTCAAGGCTCAAAGAGAGTATTCGCGAAAGTGACATGGTTGCACGCCTTGGAGGCGATGAGTTTATCGTTTTACTCAAAAATCTTGGCAATCAAAAAGGAATTGCTCACCATCTCACACAAAGCATCGCTAAAAAAATTCTCTCCTTTTTGTGCGAACCTTATTCCCTTGCACACGGTAATTATCTTCTAGGGGCAAGCATAGGATGCACTATTTTTGGCGATAATGCCAACAAAGAGGGTGCGATGGTGCTCAAAGAAGCCGACCTTGCAATGTACCAAGCTAAAGAGCATGGACGTAGCCAAGTCTATTTTTACGATCAAAAGGATCAAATGGAGTGATGTTGGCTTTTTGTGACGTAATGACTCCCCCTATGTACCCCTTTACATGTAAACAAATGCACACTTTTTGCAACCGCGCTTTTTTTGCTGATTGCGCTCTCGCCTGATTATCACAAAGCCATTGGTCTGTTTGAAAGTGCTATCGGATTTGACATCGCTTCAGAACCACTTTTAGGGGATTTGTCGTGCAATTTTCATGGCGTTACCCTTTTTTAATCATGGAGTTTTTAAGCATTTTTGCATTTGTATTAGTCCTCTTTTTTGTCAAATTGAAATTGGACTGCTCTTTTTTGGGTGGGGCTACAATTGCGCCTATTGCTTTGGGATTGATTGGTGAGCATTTGGGGATGAAACTCCCCTATCTCGTTGCCGCAGTGTGTACGATCATTGCCTGTGCGCTCATTGTGCATGCAGGAAAAAAATACGCCTAATTGTGGATTGAAAATTGCTTAGTATTGAAATAAAACGTAAATGGAACACACCATTATCCGTTTTAAAGTGTCAATCAATCAAAGTCTCCACATCTTTACATGTAAGGAAAACTGATGCGTATTTATGGGATTTTAATCGTGCTTTTGACCACCTACTTGAACGCCGATCTCAGCTACTTTGAGCGCGATATCAATCTTTCTCAACTGGCGCAATGCAGAGCGTTTTTCACGCAAAAAAATGATCTGACGGTTATTCACCTTCAAAACGGTCAAACGATCGAGCTTCAAGATGAATACGTGAACAATGACCCCAAATACAAATCACTCCTCTACACGCTTAAAGGCTGTTTTGTCAAAGAAAAATACCTCATATACAGTGATTTTATGCCCGATATCGAATCGTACTATGCGGTAGATTTGCGCGATGGAAAAGAGACGCTTCTTAGTGGGATGCCTATTCTCTCCCCTTCGCATGCTTTTTTTGTCACCGAAGCCGAAGAGTCGCATCGTATCAGCGTTTATACCTTCAATAATGATGAACACATTCTCAAGGTCTATTCCCACCGCTACCCCGATCAATGCGTGACCCAAAACACCGTATGGGTAGATGATCAAACGATCCGTTTTGAGCTGGAATGCGACGAAATGTTCGACACCGACACCAACACCACCAAAGCAGGCGCCAAAGAGAGTTTTAAGCTGGTGCAAAAAGGCGGAAAATGGGAGATAGTGCAGCCCTATTAATATTTTAAACCATACAAAGGATTGAGTGTTTGAGCAATGGTCGTATGAAGAAGCTCTAATCACTTTCCATGTCCAAATACTTCGCGTCGCCCGAAGCCAACTCCGCCCTTTTTTAAACCTTTTACGCCTCTTTTGATGGCACTTTTATCGCTGACTTGGCAAAACTAACATACACATTTTGCGATGGGTAGAAGTGGTAGCGCTCGAAGTATTCAAAGCTTTCTACGCACTCTAATACGTGATTACCGATGATGATTTTAAGGGAAATCTCGTTGGTTTTGGTGACATGTAACACATCACGAATGACCCCTTTTAAACAGACGGTATCGTCTTTACATGTAAACGGTTCAATGGCGATGGAGATGTCGCGTGGATTGATGGCGACACCTCGTTTTTCGCCGATGCGGTAGCTTTTGGGAAGGGACATGCTTTGGGTTTCATCGAAGTCGAAAAAGCGCTCATCGCCACTTTCGCGCCATTTGCCGACGATGAGATTGGTCGTTGAAAAGTCCATCAAACGTCCAAAGTGGAGCCCGACTTTGCGTGTGGCGATTTCACTCAGCCATAAAAGATCGTGACTGGCGATGACGATGGTCGTTCCCCATTCACGGTTCGCATGCAAAATGGCATCGGTAAATTGCGGAACACCACTGTAATCAAGACTGTTGGTCGGCTCATCAAGCAGCAGCATTTTAGGGCGAAGCACGAGTCTGGATGCGAGTGCCACGCGTTGGGTTTCACCACTGGAGAGCTCATGCCACGCGCGGTGCAGAAACTTTTTGGGCAAAAGTCCGACTAGGTCTAACGCTTCATTCATACGACTTTGAGCCTCTTCCAATGTGTCTCTGATTTTGAGTCCAAAGAGAAGATTTTCCCGCACGGTGCGCTTGAGCAAGTACGGCTCTGGCAGTAAAATGCCAATTTCGCGCTTTACATGTAAAGGAATCGTGTTGGCATCAAAACCACGGTAACGCAGTGTGCCACTTTGTGCCGCTTCTAAAAAAGCGAGGTGTCTTAGAAGTGTGCTTTTACCACTGCCATTGGAGCCCACAAGCCCTAAGATTTCGCCCTCATTGACCTGCAAAGATTGAATGTCTAAAACGGGTTTCTCGCCATACAAGGTGCGTAAACGGTTCAGTTCATACATCATACGATGATCCTCGCACGTTTTTTCAAAAAGAAGAGTATAAAATTGAGTAAAAACGCGATGCTAATGAGCACCAATCCAAGGGCAATTCCCATCGCAAATTCGCCTTTGTTGGTCTCCAAGGAGATCGCCGTAGTGATGGTGCGCGTAAACCACTTGATGTTTCCACCGATCATCATCGCGATGCCCACTTCCGCGATCACGCGACCATACGCCGCAACCCCCACGGCAATGAGTGCATGGCGCAATTCCCACACCACACTTTTGATCATCTGCAAAGGGGTGAGACCAAAAGAAGCAAGCGTGAGGTAAAGCTTTTTTTCCATTCCTTCAACCGCGGTGGCACTCAACGAGATGATGATGGGAAGCGCCAAAAGCGTTTGACCAATCACAATGCCAGAGAGCGTGTAAAGCAATTCGTAGCTTCCAAAAGGACCACGGTTGGAGATAAACGCGTAGACAATGAGTCCGACCACAACCGTGGGAATAGCCAGCAGTGTGTCAGAGAGAAGTTTTAAAAATTTTCGCCCAGGGAATTGAAAAAAGCCCAAGCAAAACCCTAAAGGAAGCCCGATAACAATGCTGAAAATAATAGAAAATGTGGAACTTTTTAGCGTCACATCAATGGCAGATATGGTTTCAGGATCAAGGTTAATTAACAACCCAAAAGCCTCTTTTAAGCCCGATAAAATAAAATCCAAAAATCATTCCTCTTTTACATGTAATTTAAAAAAAGATACGCTACACTACAAACATGCTAAATAAACATATTCGGAGGATTATTCAATGTTTTCAGTAAAGAACCGCTTAAAAGGTAAAGTGCTCTTTTCCCTTCTTGCCTTAAGTTCACTGCTTTGTGCAGCCGATCTTAAAATGGCAACCACCACCAGCACCGGCGATACCGGTCTTTTAGACGTCCTTGTTCCTCAATACAAAGCCGACACCGGCGTTGATCTTAAATGGGTCGCCGTAGGGACAGGCAACGCCCTAAAACTCGGTGAAAACTGCGATGTCAGCGTGCTTTTTGTTCACTCACCATCGTCTGAGAAAACGTACATGGAAAAAGGCTTTGGCGTTGAGCGAACCCCTGTCATGTACAATGACTTTGTTCTAGTGGGCACACCCGATATGAAAGCCAAATTTGCCGGAAAAAGTCTGAGCGAAGCGTTTAAAATCATCGAAACAGAACAGATTAAATTCGTCAGTCGCGGTGACAAATCAGGAACCCATGACAAAGAAAAAGGTGTCTGGGCTGCTGCTTTAGGAAAAGTGCCTGAAAAACAACCGTGGTACTTAGAAGCAGGTCAAGGCATGATCGCGACGATCAATATTGCTGCAGAGCAAAAAGGTGTCACGTTGACAGATCGTGGAACGTTCATCAAATACGAAGCAAACCACAAAGGCAATCCACCACTCGTGATCGTTTATGAAGGAGCGGACGCACTTAAAAACTTCTACTCAGTCATCGCGGTCAATCCTAATCGTTGCGCAAACACCGACTATAAAGGCGCTTTACAATTCATCGAATGGGTCACATCGGATAAAATTCAAACTCAAATCGCTAACTTTAAACTGTTGGATAAACAACTTTTCTATCCAGACTTTAAAACACGCACTAGAAACTAATAGTAAGGTTGCCCTTTTAGGGCAACCTCTATGAACTTAAAAGAACGCTAAGACTTGGCTTTAAATCTTAATATAAAAGACATCTTACATTATGTTCGTAGCATCAAAATAGCTTAGCCACTTTACTCTTTGAACTCTTTTTGATTGCGAGGCTTTAAAAACAGCTCTTTGAAGCGCTCATTCGCATAGTTTTCAATGTCGGCTTGCAATTTTCGATAGTTTTCCATATATTCAAGGGCAACCGGAGTCAATGTCGTTCCTGCATCTTCACCGCCACCTTGCCTTGTTTGCACCATCGTGTCATTGATGTTGCGTTGCAAAATTTTGATGTGTGTCCACGCTTTTTTGTAGTTCATCCCGATTTTTTCGGACGCCTTAGAGATAGAACCTTCCTGCTCGATCAGCTCTAAAATCTCGGTTTTACCTTTTCCAAAAAGAAGTTCACCCTCCGAATTTTCGATCCACGTTTTGGTTTTTACATACAAGCGAGGGCGCGTTTTTTCTTTAAAACAGCCCAACTCACAAAAGGTGACATCGTAGTTTTTCTCTTTGAGTGTTCCGCGGATTTTTTTCAGCCCAATGCCTGCAGCTGCGGCGCGCGCTGCTTTACATGTAACGCGGTTTTTCTCATCCAAAAGCGGTTTGAGGCGGTTTTCTGCTTCTAAATCGTAGATGCCACCTTCCAACTTTCCAAACTGCCCCAGTTCACAGGCATCGATGCGAATATCCATCGCTTTAGCACACGCACCCACTTCAAGTGTCGAGCATTTCAGCTTTGCCGCAATTTTAAAACCATCGGTGCAGTTTAGTTTGCCTTGTTCATTCAAATAGTGTTTGATCAACTCTTCCATCTCAGACATGGATTCTCCTTGGATTGCGGTAAATATTCATCGTGTCCCCACGCACAAATCCGATCAGCGTAAGTCCAAATTTCTCAGCGATCATCAAACCTAAACAGGTCGAAGCCGTACGCGATGCAAGAATAGGGATCTGGTGCATGACCGCTTTGGCAACCATCTCCGAAGAGAGCCTACCACTCACCATCAAAAAGGCGTTGCTGACATCGATGCCCGCCATTTGCGCTTTGCCGACCACTTTGTCGATTGTATTGTGTTGAGCGATGTCTTCCCCGATGAAGAAGGTTTTCGCATCGGTAAACAGCTTCGCCGTATGCACACAGCCTGTTTGCTCATACAGCGGACACTCGGTGTAAAACTGTCCCATCTCTTTGCAAAGAAGCTCAGCATCGAGTACAAAATCACTTTTGATCACTTTGGCTTCGATCGCTTCAGGGTCGATGTTCGCCGTCATGCTTCTGCCACACCCGCTGATCACCACGCCCTCGGCATTCAATTTTTTGATACTAGCCGCATTCACCTTTGCTTCGATGTGCACTTGCATACCGTCATTCAGAAGTTTGAGTGAAGTGACATCACTGAATTTTTCAATGATATTTTCGCTCATCAAATAGCCAATTGCCAACGCTTCTTGATCCACAGGCGTTGCCATCACCGCACCCACTTTTTCGCCATTGACATAGATTTCTAATTTGATTTCACGAACAAGAATATCCTCTCGCTCAAACGTCTCTTTCCCTTTAACCTTCGTAATCTTGGTTGAATAAACTGGCTCCATACCTTCCCCTTAACGTGCTTTTAACGCATATTGTACCACTAAAAAATAAAGAAAGAGCAAGAGATTTCACGCTCTTGCTCTTTACATGTAAGCTTGCATGTAAAACACTTTCTG
>DBTO01000095.1:9983-16130 GCA_002307095.1 Sulfurospirillum sp. UBA1314 | reverse complement strand
AGAGCATCGTTGAAGCAGATGAGTCAGGGGATGACACTTCTGTACGTTGAGGATGACGCACAAGCCAGAGACGCTGCAAATAGCCTTTTTTCAGAATTTTTCGACACCGTCATTGTAGGCGAAAATGGTGAGGAAGGCGCACGTCTGTATGCGGAGCACTCCATCAAAATTGATCTTGTGATCACCGATATTACGATGCCACGCATGAATGGACTGGAGATGATTCAGCGCATTCGCGACATCAGCACAGAAGTTGCGATCATCGTTCTTTCAGCCCATGACGAATCAAACTACCTGACGCAAACGATTGAAGCAGGGGTGGATGGGTATCTGCTCAAACCGCTTAATACCCTTCAGCTGGTACGAACACTCACAAAAGTGATTGAAAAAATACATTTGCGCGCTGAAAACGCCAAAAATGCACTTTTGCTCAAACAGTATGAAAACATTACCAACATCAGCTCCATCATCTCAAAATCCGACCCCAAAGGTGTCATCACCTTTGTTAACGACAAATTTTGTCAAATTTCAGGCTACAGTAAAGAAGAGCTTGTGGGCAAACCCCATAACATCATTCGCCATCCCGATATGCCAAAATCTGCGTTTAGAGACTTGTGGAAAACGATTAAAGATGAGAAAAAAACATGGCAAGGGATTGTCAAAAATCGCGCTAAAAATGGCGATACCTACTATGTTAAAACCGCGGTTCAGCCCATTTTAAACGCGCGTGGCGAAGTGGAAGAGTACATCTCCTTGCGCCATGACATCACCGCCATTATGAGTGACAAAAAACAACTTTTTGACTTTTTAGAAGCGAACCGTCTCTCGGTGTTGATTCTAGTACAGATCGAAGATTATCCAACGTTGGAGAAATTTTACGATAAAGCCAGTGTTGAAAAAATCGAAATGGTTTTTGGCAAAAACATTCTCTATCTGATGCCCAATCGTTGGGGGTTTCAAAGAGTGTATCATCTTGAAAATGGTCTGTATGCGTTTGCGATTGACAGACGAAACTGTAAAGCAAGCAAAGAGGAGATTCGCGCTGTTTTAGAGCAGTTTTTAGCCAATGTCAAAGAATACATCGTCAAAATTGATGGCATTGAGTACGACATCTCCGTTATTTGCAGCTTTACATACGGCATTTTCAAAATCTTTGAAGACGCCAAAATTGGCATCGAAAATGCGATCCAAAACAAACAACCCATCGTCTATGCCGATGGACTTTCCGGCATTGAATATGAAAATGCGCTGAAAAACATTGAGACGATTCATATCATTAAAACGGCGATTGACAATCATAAAATCATCTCCTATTTTCAGCCGATTGTGAATAATCAGACCCAAAAAATTGAGAAGTACGAATCTTTAGTGCGCCTCATTACGGAAGAGGGGCAGCTTTTAACACCCTTTTATTTTTTAGAGACAGCCAAAAAAGGTCGTTATTACTCAAAGATCACCAAAATTGTTCTGGATAACTCTTTTGCAGCACTGCTTAAAGTACCCGATGTTGCGATCTCCATCAACCTCTCTGTGCATGACATCGAGCGTGACGAGATTACTGATTACATTGAGCACCTCCTTGTTGAGTATGAAGAGCAGGCACATCGTGTCATTTTTGAGCTGTTGGAGAGCGAAGATATTAAAGATTTTCTACTGGTCAAGCACTTTATCCAAAAAGTCAAAACCAAAGGTGTGATGATCGCGATTGATGATTTTGGAACAGGATATTCCAATTTTGAGCGGTTGCTTTCGTATGAGCCTGATATTCTCAAGATCGATGGAAGTTTGATTAAAAATATTCATAGCAATACGGTTAGTCAGCACATTGTTGAGACCATTATTCTCTTTGCCAAAAAGCAAAATCTCACCACCGTTGCAGAGTTTGTCGAGAGCGAAGCCATTTACAAGATGGTGCGCGATATGGGCGTTGATTATTCCCAAGGCTACCATTTTGGAAGACCTGAGATGTTTTAAAACGCTTTTACATGTAAGCTTTACATGTAAAAGCGCTGAGACGTTTTAGAACTTATAACTGGCGCTAAATCTAAACTCATTTTTATCTTTTGCCCCTGCTAGATCGCGGTACTCTTTATCGTACATCACAAGGAAACTGAGTCCCTTGAGGGCGCCATCAAAGGCGTAATTGCCCGTGAGTGAAACGTACGAAGCTTTGCCGTACGCGAGGTCATCATCGTCGGTTATCGTGTAACTTGCCCCAAGCGTTGTGGTTGGGGTAAATGCGTAACCAATCCCGATGGCATACGCATCGGTGTTAGCAGGGTAACTGCTAGAGAGAATGATGGTTCCGGTGTACGCAAGATCAGCTCCCCAACCAATGCCCGGTGTCACGGTGGCATCTTTACTGACCGTCGTGTAAGCCACATAACCACTGAGTGCGCCATAACCGAGACTTGCTTTAAGCCCGAACAGATCGGCATCTTTGCTACCGGTGACGTCTTTATCGCTGTAGTAGTATTGAGCACTCAAACCGTAGGTAAAGGCGTTCACGGCAACACTGTACGCCGCTTCCGCATACGCCATCGAACCGTTGGTGCTCAGATCTTCCGCATACGCCGCGGTTAAGGTTAAGCCTGTGATGCTTTTATTGACCGCAACGAGGGTATAGGCGCCATCTTCCAAGAGCGGTGAGACGCCGTAAGGATTATTGTAGGTAGTAAATTTGCCGATGTTGCCCGCACCATCGGTTTGCGCTTGGAATTTTTGCACGTAGGCTGCGGTTAAAGTTGTGTTGGGAAGGTCCGTATTGACGATGCTGGCACCCTCAAACGCCTCTTTTACGATACGATTGCCCAAGGAGGCGATCAGTGGCGTATTTAAAAACATGCGACCGACTTGAACGGTCGTTTTGCCTGCACTGTACGCTAAGTACGCTTCGGAAAGCTGCGCGCCTGAGCCGTACTCATCCCAACCAAACTGTGTTTTAGCGGTACTGCTTGCAAATGGTGCACTGTTGGCTTGCCCTGTTAATCCAAGGCTAAAGCCATTGTACGCGCCTGTGGTGTAACCAAGAACCACGCCCGTGTTGAAGATGGAAGCGGAGTTGATAGAAGGATTGCGGTCGCGATCCCAGTAAAACGCTTTGAGTTCACCACTGATTTTGCCCTCTTTGAAAGCATCCGCCAATGTATCGGCACCCAAAGAACAGGTGCTAAGCCCTGCAATACAAAGAGCAGCCAAACTAAGATTTGCCAATTTCATACGTTTCTCCTTGAAGATAAAACGACTTTACATGTAAAGCCATTATGACGTTAATTTATGCCAAAAACGATGCGCTATGCCCTGCGCTTAAACGCATCCAGACAGACCCATAAACCCATCCGTCTAAATCTTAAATATGCCCGTTGTTTTAATAATTAATTTGAAGCTTCAAGGAAAATTTTAAAGAAAAAAAAGAGCAAAATAATCGCAGGTAACAAGAGTTTTTTTGACGAAAAAAGTAGAAGAAAATAAAATGAAGTAACGAAGTAAAAAAGAGGCGGATTACTCCACCTCCCTCCAAATTTGAACTTTCCACAGATACGCTATTAGGGTAAAAATAGCCATAAATCCAATGAGTTTCAAGCCAAGGCTTTCACGCTCAGCTTTTTTGCGATCCCCTACACTTTCCATGTAAGAAACCACTTGCGCTTGAGACGCTTCGGTCAGTCCCACACGAGGCATTGCAATGCCTTCAACCATTTTGAGCGGTTCGTTGATAAAGGTGTGAAGATACTCCGCTTTTTTGGAGCGAATCATCATCGACACATCAGGTGCCTCAGCGCCAAGATAGCTTTTGATAAAAGTGTTCGGTGTTTGCGCTTTGAGTCCATCGTACTTCATGCTATGGCATCTGCCACACGCCTCTTCAAAGACCCCTTTATCGGAAATTTTTGTGGAGACGATGTTGCCCAGATACGCTACCACATCGGCGATCTCTTGCTCACTTAAAAAGCTAAAACTAGGCATCGCGTAAGGTTTGGCATCGCCAAATTTGTGCGAAAGTTGGGTCGCACTCACAGGGTCTTTTAGAAAGCCTGCAAGATAATTTTTATCGTAAATGACGCCTGCATGACTGAGATCGGGTGGGACGATGCCATACGCGCTCGCAGCCTCTTCAAAGCTCATAGGCGCTTCCAGACCTAGACTTTTAATGCTATGGCACGCGATGCAATTGGCTTCGACCAGCACTTTGCCATTGTCCACATTGCCGTTTACATGTAAAGGCGCGATCTCTTTAAAACCAAAATCAGCAGGGGCGACATGCGGGTGCATTTGAGAATGCGCATAAGGCTCCACTCCCCAATAGGTCACCGCCGTAAAAAAGAGCACAATGGCTAATATCTTGATCTCTCTCATTGGGCATCTCCTTTGGCTTCGTATTTGGTAATGAATGGAAGGGCGATAAACAGCCCTAGGAAAATGACGGCGGCTACAAAACCAACCCACGCATTCACACCAGTGGGAGGAAGTTTGCCATAGACGGTGAGCACGATCATGTCGACTACCAAAAGCCAAAACCAGTATTTAAACACGGGTCGTTTGTGCGCTGGGGCTGTGTTCATCGGGTTGCGATCTAAAAAGGGTAAGATCATAAAGACGATGTTGGCGATCACAAACGCGATCAACCCAATGTCCATCGCCGCCATACCACCGATGTCAAAGAAAAAGCCTCGAAGCACTTCGTAGTTCCATAAGAAGTACCACTCAGGATAGATATGCGCCGGCGTTTTCATCGAATTGGCAGGCTCAAAGTTGATCGGATCCATCGCAAAGTCAAACTGATAACAGACCAATGCAAAGAAAATCATCATAAAAAAGCCAACCACAAAAAAATCTTTAGAGAGAAACACAGGCCAAAACGGTACGACTTTAGACTCTTTTTTACGCCCTTCTAAAAACTTTTTAGATTCGATCTCAAAGTTCAAAACTTCAGACTCTTGGTTATTCACATGGGGAAAACGAAGCGAATAAAAATGCACCGCAATCACGATGATAATCACCAAAGGAAGCAACACCACATGCAGCATAAAAAAGCGTGTCAATGTCGCATCCGCAACGACATAATCACCGCGTATCCAGATGACGACATCATCGCCGATGAGAGGAATACCACTGAAAAGATTGGTAATGACCTGCGCCGCCCAGTAACTCATCTGTCCCCACGGAAGCATATAACCGCTAAACGCTTCGGCGGAAAAAGCGATAAAAAGCACCATCCCAGTGATCCAAATCATCTCACGCCCTTTTTTGTACGAACCATAGTAAATGCCCGTCAAAAGGTGAATGTAGATGATGAGAAACGTCGCCGAAGCCGCCACACCGTGCATATGTCGCCACAGCCAACCGTACTCGACCTCTTGCATAATCGTGTAGTTCACACTATCAAACGCAAGGTTGATGTCAGGTTTGTAGTACATCAATAAAAGCAGTCCTGTCACCAACAAGACGCCAAAAAGAACCACCAAAACCACACCCATTGCCCAGAGAAAATTGATGTTTTTGGGTATCCAGTATTCGGTCATCATCACGCGCATAAACGCCTTGACCGCGAGACGTTGATCGAGCCAGTCTATCAAGCCTTCGCTTTTTCGTATTTCTGCCATGCCCTACTCCTACGCTTTTTTCGCGGTTAATTTTTTGTACTCTTCGCCCTCTTCACCTAAAACAAGTGTTTCACCTGCAATTTTAAAGGGAGGAATATCCAGTGGACGAGGTGGTGGACCAAAGGTGTTCATGCCACTCGCATCAAAAACGCCACCGTGACAGGCGCAGATAAAACTTTTCTTTTTAGCATCATAGGAGGGAATGCAACCAAGGTGCGTACACAGTCCGATAACGAGCGTAAAAACTTTTTCACCAATGACCACATCACGCTTTACATTTTTAGGGGTATCGGCACTTTTACGTAACACAAAGATGGGCTTTCCACGCCACGCAAAACTGCGCGCTTCGCCCTCTTCTATCGTAGAAACATCGACGGTGACAAAACCAGCTGATTGGACACTCGGGAGTGGATCCCAACTCTTTTTCATCGCACCAAGAGCACACACACCACCCACAGCCGTAACGCCTGTAAGTGCCATACCGATAAAATCACGTCTTTTTTGACAGGTTTCCATATGTGAAAACCAACTATTTTTTAACGAT
>DBTO01000095.1:6902-9710 GCA_002307095.1 Sulfurospirillum sp. UBA1314 | reverse complement strand
AAAGAGGCAATCTCTTCGATTTGAGCATCACTAAGTGGTGCCACTTGGACTTTCATCAACGCTTTTTGATCTTTTCCGTAACTGCCATCTTTATAGCCCTTCATAGCACTCACAAAATCAGCCTTACTCATATCTTTGATGATCAAACTTTTGTTTAAAGCAGATTTCTCACCAGAGGTTCCATGACACGCAATACATTTAGTGTAAAGTGGCGTTGCGTACGCGCTGATCGCCAATGTGGTGGCAATAATAAGTGATTTTGAGATAATTTTCATCTACGACTCCTTGAATGTTTCGAGAATAGTAGTGAAATAAAGTGGCAAAAAAATGTGCTGAGATGAAAAAGAGAAGTTAATTCTTCTTCTTAAGTTAATGATGCTTTATTTTGATCGTAAAGCGCGCACCATGCTCGGTATTTTTAACCGTTACGATGCCGTTCATATTGTTTTCAATGATCATCTTGGTCATATACAGTCCAATTCCCGTACCTTGTTTGGCGTGTTTGGTCGTAAAATACGGCTCAAAAATACGCTCAAGATACTCAGGCGCAATGCCACCACCGTTGTCTTCGATCTTAATGAGCGTATACTTTTCGCCATTTTTCACGCTCATGTGAATGAAAGGCGTTTCAATTTGTCGGTCGGTCAAAACATCTTTGGCATTGGAGAGAATGTTCAAAAGCGCTTGAGCAAATTCATTGGGATAGCCAAGCACTTGAATCGTTTCAGATGCCACAAACGAAAACTCAATGGAGTGGTAGCGTAAGGAGGCTTGGATGATGGAGCTCGCCCGCTCACACGCATCATTGATCTCAAAAATCTCTTTGTCTTTGGAGGGTTTAAAGAAGTTTTGAAAATCGCTGATCGTGTTGGACATGTACGCGGTGATGCGGTTGCACTCTTCGATCTTCTCCGTTAAAAAGGCTTCATTAAAGTCATCAAAGTGCTGTCTCACTTGGATGATCATCAAAAGCGCGTTGATCTCTCCTAGAGGTTGTCTCCATTGATGCGCGATATTGCCGATCATATTGCCCATGGCGGCGAGCTTGCTTTGCTGAATTAAGAGCTGTTCTTGACGGGTGCGCTCATCGATCTCTTGTTGAATGCGCAGCTCCAAATTATCGAGCATCTCGTTCATCACGGCTTTAAGCAGATTAAGCTGATCGGAGTTGCCCGAAGCCACGAGTCTGCGATCTAAATTGCCCAGTTTGAGGTCTTCGACGACATTGGTCGCATCTTCGATGAGTTTGCTGTCTTGCTCTAAATTGGCTTGAATGATCTCGATGTTCTGATTGATCTGGCGTGCCATGTCGCCTAGCTCATCTTTGTTGGTCAGCGGAATGTGAATGCGCGTCGCCTCTTCGGTGGAAGGTGACTTCAAGTAGTCAAAAAATTCCCTCAGCCCACGTCTTACATGTAAAATAGAATCGACAATATTTTTAGCAATAAAAAAGCCAAACATAAAGGTCAAAAGTACGATAATAATCAACCACACCGCAATAAAATAGCGCGAATTGATCGCTTCTTTATTAGCTTTGGTGTACGTTTCAGACGAGTGCGTGAGCTCGTTTTGTTGCAACACTTCGAGCGAATCCATAAGCGTGTAAAACTGGTCACGCTCCGCCGTATTGGCGTTAATAAACGCCCCCTCTTCAAAATCCTCTTTGAGGTAGGCTTGATTGGCTAAGATCAATCCGACGTAGTTTTTCCATTGGGAATACACTTGTGCTGGAAGTTTGCTAAACGGTGTTTCCATTTGAAGGTGCATCTCATTGATTTTGGTGAGAATATCTTTGCGCAAGTCTTCATTGGGCGCCATAATCAGTGAGAGCGATTGTTCTCGAAGCTTAAACAGCGGCAAAATGTAACTCTGCTGAATTGTCTGAACCCGCTTGGAGCCTTCAAAAACGTTGTTGACATTGACCACACCTTTGTTGGTAATGTCAAAGGCTAAAAAAGAGAGCGTGACAATCGCACAAATGCCCAAAGATGCCATCAGAAAAAATTTATAGCGCATGGAGAGATACTTAATCATATTCAAACCTTAATGGTAACATGGGAGCCTCACGCTCTTTTGGATACGCGGCATTGCCTCTGATCGACCAGTGATATTGGGTCAATTTTGCCTTCCACAGAGGCATCAGTAAAACCGATGAGGGCTCATAAGAGACCTCTTTGTTCACGGCTAACACGATGTTTGGAGAAGGTACAAAAAGCATATACGCCTTCTCATACGCCCGTTTGACAATTTGAGAAACGACCTCATCAAACGCTTCACTTTGAAATTCGACGTCAAAAAAGTGCTCGATGTACTCTTGCATCACATCGTCTTTCTCGATCGCCGACCATTTATCGGAGATGCGATACGCAAAAAATGCCGTCCATGGGTTATTGCTGCTCCAATCATCATTGCCCCATGTTAAAATATCCCATGATTTAGGGGCTTGGCGATTGGTCAGGAGTTGCTCGTAGATCTCTTTTTCATTCGGCGTGGTCGTGTAGTGAAGCGTGACACCGTATTGTTTAAGCTGATGCTCGATGCCGCGCCACAAAAACATAAAACGATCCATCGTGATGACATCGAGCTCCAAACCATTTAAAATCCTCTTGAGCTCTTTTTCCTCTTCAGGATTTTGGCGCGCACGCTCACCCCATGTTGGAAGATTTCCTGTTGCTCGTTTTACAGATCGATAATTCACCGAAGCTTCGGTGGGGGCAAGTTCACCCTCTTTTTTATAGACAAAATTGAGCAGATTGGCTTGATTGAGCGCTTTATTGAGCGCGATGCGTACGTTTTGATCTTGGAGTT
>DBTO01000095.1:437-6652 GCA_002307095.1 Sulfurospirillum sp. UBA1314 | reverse complement strand
TGCGTACGTTTTGATCTTGGAGTTTACTGTTAGGTTTGAGCAGATTAAAGTAGATCGAAATGCTGTGCGTTGAAGGTTTGGTGTAGAGCCTTGCGTATTTGGAAAGCACGGTTTCTACTTTTTTATTGAACGGAATGGGCGTGATGTCCAAACGCTCCTCTTCGAGTGCCATACTGACCGATTGTTGGGAAGTAAGCTCCGTATAAATGGTGATATTTTCAATGTACGGCAAGCCCGTTTCATAATAGTTCGGATTGGCTTTGAGCTCTAAAAGAGGCGTTTGAAACCGCCCTGTTGCGTAGCCTTGCTTCAAAATATACGGTCCCAATCCATACGGACCAGGAGATTGCATACTGTTACAGGTAGAACCCTCTTTCGTACTCCAACCGTAACGTTTAAGATAGGCAGATGTGTAAAGATTGATGGAGGTCAGATCGCTAAAAAGTAGTCCATAGGGTTTATGCAGATGAATGCGAATGGTATGCTCATCAACCTTGGTTACGCCCTTGAGTCGCTTGTGAATGTCCGAATAGACCACGGGGTCTTTCATAAAATAGGCAAAGTTTTCGACCACAGAGTCGGCGTTAAAGGGTGTGCCATCTTGAAACAAAACCCCTCTGCGCAGGGAAAATTCATAGGTAAGATCGTCTATCTTGGTATACGATGTTGCCATCATATACTCCCACCCTTCGTGATTTCCGCTAGAGCGAACCAGCGTGCCATTGACCAGTTTTGAGACGTACAAATACGGCATGGTTGGTAAAAAAACTTTGATGTGCGAGCCAGAAACACGCTCATTGACGAGTACAGAAGTCGTGTCATCACTGCGGTAATAAAAAGGATTTTTCCACTCCTGCGCACATCCAAGGCTCACCAAAACTAGCAGTAAAAGAGCAAATCTAGCACATCTCAAATCGGTACCCAACCCCTGATAAATTGGTAATAAAATCTTTCGGTAACTTCTTGCGTAAATTGCGCACGAGTGAGCGAAGTGCGCTATCGGTCATTACGTCATCTTGCCAGACATGGGCTTGCAACTCATCGTAGGTCACGATGCGCTGTTTATTGTGCAGCAGTAATTCCAAAAATCCCGCCTCTTTTTTATTGAGATGAATCGTCTCGCCTTCATACGTCAACAGCTTATGATCGACATCGTACGAATACCCACAGGGAAGTTCATAGACAATCGTATGCGTTTGGGAAATACGCTTTAAACAGCGTGCGAGGGCTTCTAGGAGACCATTGAGGTTGACGGGCTTGATGATGTACTGCTCCAAATGCAGATCGACCACTTTGAGCAGATACTCTCTATCGGTGTGTGCTGAGATGATGACCAGTGGTGTTTCCTCATCGGTTTTACGAATCTCTCGTACCAAATCCACGCCGTTCATCACGGGCATTAAAATATCGGTCAGAACAATGTCAGGTTTTTCGCTTTTGTAGAGCTCTAAAGCAATTTTGCCGTTCTCCGCTTCGATGACCGCTTTGGTGTAGTAGCGAAGCGATGCCGCAATGTTTTTACGGATGCCCTCTTCATCTTCGGCATAAAGAATGGTGAGCGTCTTCAATCGTTCCAAAAAAAGTTTATCCACGTTTGAGACTCCTTATCATTTCGGTTTCTTTGCGGTAAAACGTATCTTCGTATTTGCAAGACTTGCAACCAATATACCGCCTCAGCTTCCCTTATACATCAGATTCACACGAACCGACAGCTCATAGACTCCCTCACGTAAGGGCTTAATGCTCGTTTTGGGGTACCATCCTTGCACTTCAGGCTCACTTTGGGGTGATGTGATCGTATCCACAAAAACACTTACCATGTAGCCGGAGGGAAGTTCGGGCTTTTCGAGCTGTATTATAACGAAGTTTTCTTCGCCCACTACGTAGTTTTTGGGCTCGATGAGCATGACGTTTTGATGGGAAAGCTCTTCAAAACGAGGATCACCAAAACTACAGGTGCTTGGGGCAGGCTGCCCCCAAGCGAGTGAAAGAAAAACACCACAAAGACTCAGAATCAATCGTCGTGTTGTTTTCATAAGATTATCCTTTTGGAAGTCTGTAAACCTCTTTGGGCATGGATGGATGGATAAACCGCGTACTCGGTTTCGTCTCCGCGTTGATCGCATAGTCAATGCCTATTGGTGCAGCGTTCGCATACTCTTTATACTTTGGATCATGAAGATCAATAATCGCGATAGCACCTACAGGGCAGGACTGAACACACGCCGTTGTTTTGCCATCGGCTTGCCTTTCCCAACACATACTGCATTTCTCGGCTTGTCCCATCTTTTCATTGAACTTTGAAGCGCCAAACGGACAGGCTTTAACGCATCCTCCACACCCAATGCAGATCGTTTGGTCATGTTTACAAATACCTGTTTCAGGGTCTTTCGTATGCGCGCCTACAGGACAGATCGCCACACAGGCTGGATTTTCACAATGGTTACATGCGAGAGAAAAGTAAAATCGCTCCATCGGCATCTCAGCCTTGGGTGCTTTTTGGTACGAAACTAACGTGGGCAAAATATTGTTATTATCGATATGATACTCCTCCGCCCCGATCTCACGCACCTTGCGCCACAAAATCCCTTTATCTTGATGATACTGATTTTTACAGGCCATTGCACACGTATTACATCCTAGACAGATACTGCCATCGACTAAAAAAGCTTTTTGCATCACAATCTCCTGTTATAGTTTTCTAAAGTTGACAAAGGTATCGTGCAGTGCAACGCCAGGCGCACCCGTTTTAAACGCACCCATGTCGGAACTCGTGTCATCGACCAGTTCATTGACATTGTAAATGTTGTTGTTATACCACTGCTCGTACATCAAGACCGTACCTGCTTGAACATTGTCGGTGAGTTTGGCTTTGAGCCTTAAGAGTCCTTGTTTGTTAAAGACCGCTACGGTGTCGCCCTCTTTGACCATTTTGGCTTCCGCATCTTCAGGGTTGATGTACACGTAAGGTTCAGGATGCACATCTTCCATCCACTCTAAGTTTTGGAATTGTGAGTGCAAACTCCATCTGCTGTGAGGCGAAGTCATACGGAATTTATCGTAGGGTTTGCGCACTTCAAGATACGTTGGTAAGGCGCTTCCGAAAAGTTCCAACGCTTTGTCAGAGTAAAACTCAAACTTACCACTTGGTGTTTTAAACTTGCCATCGGCATACGGAATGACCGCTTTGGCTTTGACTGGTCCATTTTTAAGCTCTTCCCATGATTTGATGCCAAATTGCTCGTAAATACCAGGGTTAAACTCTTTAACCATCATCGCTTTGGTATCGACACTTTGAGGGAAGGTACACGAACCAGGTTGAAGTTGATTCATACGTTTTGAGAGCATTGCTGCAATTTCAAGGTCTGATTTGACTTCAAAAAGTGGTTTGATCGCTTGCTCATTCAGGGTTAACCAATAGTGCCAGTACGAAACGTTCACATCGTACTCTTCAAATTGCGTGGCGACAGGAAGAACGATATCTGCCCATTTAGCGGTTTCATTAAAGAACTGATCTGCTACCACCACAAGATCCAGTTGTTGGAAAGCACGAATCAGTTGATTGCGGTCAAAATCTTGTGCAAAAACGTTTTTACACGCCACCCAAAGGAGTCTAACTTTTGGCTCTTTTGCGTTAATCAGTTCACGTGCTGTTTTGTTGATGTTTAAGAAACGATCCGTATACGCCGCTTTTTCACCACCTACTTGGGCGAATTCACCCTTAGCGCCTTCAGGACCCGTGTAACCGACACTGCCTTCTGGTTTTGGCTGGCTCAGTGCGGCGTAGTTAAAGCCCCAAGTACTCAGATGTCCATAACGTGCTCCACCTGCGTATTTACCAATGTTTCCTGATACTGCGACGAATGCGTCAATCGCGCGGATCATTGAACCACCATTGGTGTGGCGTTGCATGCCATAACCCATCCAAATCGTTGCAGGTTTCGCTTTGGCAAACGATAAAGCCAACTCTTTAATCATCGCTAAAGGAATGCCTGTGATTTTGGAAACGTTATCTAATTTAATCTCTTTATCAAGATACGCTTTGTACTCTTTGTAGCCTTTTGAGTTTGCATCAAGCCATTTTTGATCGTGCAAATTGGCATCAATAATAATCTTCGCCATACCAAGCGCTAAAAGACCATCCGTTCCTGTTTTGATCTGAATGTATTGACTTGCTTTTGAAGCCGCTTCGGTGAAAACGGGGTCGATGACAACAACTTTTGCCCCTTTTTTCTTGGCTTCATAGATGTATTTCATCGAGTGAACCGAGTTACTCGCAGGATTAACACCCCAGAGAATGATAAATTTACTGTCTTTCATCTCTTCAGGATCGTTACACCACATATCGCCCATATCGAGGTTTTGAGCGTCAATGCCTGCTGGCCAACACGGTGTGCCCGCAAGCCTTGTCGTATAACCAATCGAGTTAAACATACCCTCAATGCCATAATGCGTGATGCCAAAATTACCTGAGTATTTTGTCAGCGCTGCCCCTAACAGTGTGCCGTCCTCTTTTTTCATCTCTAACAGTTTCTTTGCGATAATGTCCATCGCTTGATCCCAAGAGATGCGTTTCCAGTTACCTGAACCTTTACCACCCACTTGCATCATCGGGAATTTAAGACGACGCGCAGAATAAACACGCTTGACGTACGAATTGCCCTTAACACAACAGCCACCTCTGGTGTACGTCGATTCAGTCGCACCCTCGATAAACTGCATCACGCCATCTTTGACATAGGTTTTGATGCTACAGGTGTCGTAACAGTTTCTAGGACAGGCGTTGCGGAACGTTTGGTAACTTTTCTCGCCTAGGTACGGTATTTTAGTATTAAGATCTTCATTGGCTTGGAGAATGCCTCCGGGGAATGAAGACAATACACCACTGGCTGCAAGCCCTTTTAAAAAACTTCTTCGGCTGATGCCATTGTTCACAATGGACTCAACATTTTCCTTTGAGTAACTCATGCGGTAACTCCTTGTGTAGTAGTTTCTCTTATCAATAACGATTTGAGCTGTAATAAAATAAAAATCATGGCTTTGGAGTCATGCTCACTCTGCTCTAAGGCGCGTGCAATGAAGCGCGGCACCCAAAGACTTAGGTGTTCATGTAAAAAATAGTGACGAAGCTCACGTAAGTAAGTGATCTCTTTAGCCTCTTCAAGATAAAGTAGTTGGTAATACGCATCTAACTCAACACCCAAATGATCATCGGGAATGATGTTTTTAAGCGGATTTGTAAAGCCCATCGTTTCGTACAATTCTCTTACATGTAAGGTACTTTTTGACATCACCACATCAGGATCGTCGATGTAAATGGAAGCAAACGGATCGGCGATGGGCTCCATGGGACCTACAAAATAGCGATTGAACTGTACTTCCAAATCCTCTTCCGAAATGATGATGGAAGAATTCAGTGCATCAAATGCAACTTTGAGCTCTTTGGAATTTTGAGCATTGAAGATGTCCCGAAGGTGTTTAACGTCGTCTAGTCTTGAAGTTGTTTGCATCTTAAACTCTTTTTTTAATTTATTTTTTTAACCAACTTGAGAAATGGTAAAGCAAAAAAAGAGCAAAAAAATCGCAAAAGGGGTTTTACATGTAAAAATAAACACCCTCTTTTCTTGAGGCTTTACATGTAAAGCGTTCTTTTAATTTTCTTCCAATGCAAATTCTCTATAATACGGCATAAAATAATAAATAGAGGATATAGATTTGATAACTAAAATAGATATGAACTCACCCGAATTTAGAGCAGAATTGGAAAGAACAGAAGCATTTACCGATAAAGTCTGTGCGCAATTTGGCTTTGATTATACCCCACTCACCGAAGTCAAAGAGTCCATCCAACAAGGCTTAACACGCAATAAACTGATCTATGGCAAACGCTACTGTCCCTGTTTTATGGTCATCGGAAGCACACCCGAAGAGCAAGCCAAAGCAGAGAATCGTTTGTGCCCTTGTACGCCTGCGCTCACTATCGAAATTCCCCAAAAGGGTCAATGCCACTGCACGATCTTCTGCACCCCTGAACATGCGCGCGAACTTGCCCAAGAAGAGAGCATGGAAGAAGCCGCCCACACCCATTCAAGAGGCTTAAGCAAAGAAGAGTGCGAAGCGTTGATGAAAAAAGATCAGCTCGATGGCAGTGAACTTGAAGCACTCCTAGAAGCCAGAGAGCACGGCTGCGTGACATTCAACCTTGTCGACACACG
>DBTO01000095.1:0-149 GCA_002307095.1 Sulfurospirillum sp. UBA1314 | reverse complement strand
CAACCGCATCAAAGGCACCGACTTCTTGATCCCCACGACCAGTTTTCACACCGCCCTCTCCCAACTGAGCGAGCAAGAGCATATTCCTGTCATCTTGTACTGCTACAGTGGAAGCAGAAGTGCCTACTGCCAACGCATTTTAAAACACA
>DBTO01000165.1:2134-5971 GCA_002307095.1 Sulfurospirillum sp. UBA1314 | reverse complement strand
ATCAGAAGCATTTGAAAGCCACTTTTGTGACTTTCAAAACAGTTTTTAGTGGATAGCCAATGCAAGCGCCAATCTTTCGCTCATTGCTGTGTGCATTTTCTCAAACCACAGCTCATCATCTTTAGGGTTGATAGGATCAAGGTAAATGACCTGAACTTCTCCACCGTGCGCATCAATGTTTTTAGAGTCAAAAATATGGCGTGCCCCTACAATGATGGCAGGTTGGACGATAAGCTCTAACTTCTCCGCTAAAATTTTTGCACCACTTTGGAATTTGAGAAGCTTATCGCCACGTCCGCGCGTTCCCTCAGGAAACATCGCAAGCACGCGACCTTCACTGACACGCTCTTTGCCTTCTTTGATCATCTTAATGATCGAGCGTTTATCTTTGCGATCGATTGAGATCATGCGAGGTGCAGGAATAATATGCCCAAAAAGCGGAATATCTTGAATCTCTTTTTTCGCGACCCAGCAGAGGTTTTTAGGGTAAATGGTCTCAAGGGCGACGATGTCTACAAGACTTTGATGGTTCAAGACTAAAAGCGTTGTGGTGGGGCTTGCCTCACCCGTCTGCTTGATGGTAAAGCCCATTAAAAAAGTCTGTAATCGTCCCCAAGTACGTCTAATCGGATGTGTGTGGTCGCGAAAAGCATACATCAAAACAATCGTAATCAACACGGTGATGATAAACTCAATCATCACGTAAAACCCTCTAATTTTTGATAATATTTTCACGGTCAGTCCATCCAATTTTTCCATCAGGAAGCAAAATTTTAATGTAATTTTCACGATCACCTAATTTTTCAATATCTAAAATTTTATCGCTGGTAAAAAAGACCGTTGAATGATCCATTGGTAAGATCATAATGCTGCTATTGCTCTTAAGTTTGGCGTTATTTAGTGGGTTTTGATCCAAGAAAAAAAGTGCTAAAAAGATCAATGAGAGCACAAGATAGTACCATCTTCGGCGTTTGATGAGAATGACAAAAAAGATAAACGAGAGTACACCATAGCCAACAGTTTTGTAAAATTCAAAAATACTCTCTTTAGGGTTGAGCCCCAATTGTGTGCTGACTTCATCATTTTCAATGGTCATAGGAAGCGTGATTTTGTTAAATTTGTTTGTGGTGAGATCAAAATAGGTAAAATCAAAACTTTTCTGATAGTTTGGCACAATCGCATAATAATAAATCTTCTGACTGGTTCCTGTATCGGAAGAGGAATCAATACCGCTTTTAGCAACACCACTTAGCGCAAAATCTTTAAGATTTGCTCCCGTTGCCTCAATTTCTAAGACAACGATCACATTTTTGGCATCAAACGTTGTCGTTTTATATTTGTTAACGCTGAGGCTTTGTGCAATAACATTGCTAAAAAAAGGATCGGTTTTAAGTTGCACAAGCTGTGCAGGAAGATTTAAGACAATAATATCGCTCTCAAGCGCCTCTTGTTGTTGTACAATCGAGACACTCAGGCGTGGCATCGTGGCTGTTTTGGAGCTAATTTTAAAATAGAATGTATTGAAATAGGTATTATCGCGTGAGCGCTCCCATGGACTTTGCGGATTGATAACTTCAACGGCATTTGCTCCTGAAAAAGTTGTACTGAGCACATCCATTTTATTGTTGGCGACAATCGCTTTAATTTTAATGGGGAATATTTGTCCAATGAGTACTTTAGAAGGAATCTCTTCAACAGAGATAAACAGGGATTTCGAGTTTCCTGAAAAAGCACTCTCTTCAGCGGCAAAAGCAGGGGCAAAAAAGGCTAAAGAGAGTACGAGGAGTGTGAAAAATTGCTTCATCACGTTAGTTTAAAAAGCCCTCAAGCATTTTCACACCATCGTCTGAGCCTAAAATCTTTTCAATGGCACGTTCAGGGTGAGGCATAAGTCCAAAGACATTTTTTGCTTTATTGCAAATACCAGCGATAGAATCTACCGAGCCATTAGGGTTTTGAAGATCGCCTTTTTCATTGGTGTAAGTTAGAAGCACTTGATGGTTGGCGTAAAGCTCTTTAAGACCAGCCTCATCAATGTAAAAACTTCCTTCACCATGCGCGATAGGCACATTTAAAAGTTCACCCACAGAGCATTTTTGTAAAAAAGTATTGTCATTGGCAATCACTTTTAAATGGTGAAACTGAGAAATAAAATGAACATTTTCATTGCGTTTCATAGCACCAGGAAGGAGTCTTGCTTCAACCAGCATTTGAAAACCATTGCAGATACCAAGAACTTTTCCACCTTGATTGGCAAAGTCAATGACCGCTTTCATAATGGGTGAAAATTTAGCGATAGCTGCACTTCTTAAATAATCGCCATAGCTAAAACCACCAGGAAGTACGACCAAATCAGTTCCCTCTGGCAATTTTTCTTCTTTGTGAAACACAAGAACAACCTCTTGTCCTAGTTTTTCAAAAGCGTATTTGGTGTCGATTTCACAGTTAGTACCTGGAAATACAGCAACAGCTACTAGCATGCGGGAAACTCAATGGTGTAATCTTCTATAACGGTATTAGCTAAGAGTTCTTCACACATAACTTGAACACGTTCTTGAGCATTTTTTTTATCTGTTTCTGCAATATCAAGGATGATCTGCTTTCCAATACGTACGTCACCCACTTCGTTAAATTTTAAAGAAGCAAGGGCATGATGCACGGCTTTTCCTTGTGGATCTAAAACGCCATTTTTGAGTTGAATATTGACAATAACTTTCATACGGGGTACTTTCCTTTTTTTAAGACTCACAATCCCTACTTAAATTTGAAGAAGGAATTGTGATTGGTTTTTAATGACTTAAAATTCTTTTTAAAACTTCTTCGTAAGCGACTTTAACATCACCGAGTCCTTGACGGAAACGATCTTTATCCAGTTTTTCATTGGTGTCCATATCCCAGAAACGACAGCTATCAGGACTGATTTCATCCGAAAGGAGAATGGTACCTTCTTTATCAACACCAAACTCAACTTTGAAGTCAACAAGTTTGAGTTTACGCTCCGCAAAAAAGGCTTTCATAATAGCATTGATCTCACGACCAAGGCGTTTGAGTTCTTCAAGGTCTGATTCACTCTTTACGAGATTGAGAAGTAAGCAGTGTTCATCATTGATGATAGGATCACCTAGTGCATCATCTTTGTAGTAAAACTCGACCAAAGTGAAAGGAAGCACAGTACCATCTTTGATGCCAAGACGTTTGGCTAAAGAGCCTGTTGCAATATTTCGAACAACCACCTCAATAGGGATAATTTTCACTTTTTTAATCAGTTGTTCTGTATCGTTGAGTGTTTTTACTAAGTGTGTTTTAATGCCATGTTTTTCAAGAAGGTGAAAAAGTTGTGTACTAATTTTACAATTCAGTGCGCCTTTACCTGCTTCATTACCTCTTTTTTCGGCATTAAATGCTGTCAAATCATCTTTGAACTCTGAAATTAAAAGATTTTCATCTTCTGTAAAGAATAGTTTTTTACCTTTACCTTCGTATAACAATTCGCCTTTAGTCACGTCTTTCTCCTAAAATTATTTTTTAATCGCAAGTACTTTGATAGCATCCACAGCGCTTTTAAGTTGTAAATCTTTAAATAGATTTTCTTGACTTACAATCTCTTTATCGGCTTTGGTTGTATCTTTGGTTTTTGTTTTTGTTTTTGTCTCTTTTACTGCTTCTGTTTTGTTTTCATCTACTTTTTTAAGTTCACCCTCTAAATGTTTTTTCAAATCTTTTTCTTTTAGGGTTTGCTCATTGGCTTTGCCCGGAACATCACCTGGATAGACGATAATATCTGGCACGACACCTTCAGCTTGGATGGTTCGTCCACTTGGGAGGTAGTAACGTGCG
>DBTO01000165.1:0-1832 GCA_002307095.1 Sulfurospirillum sp. UBA1314 | reverse complement strand
CAACGATAGGAAGAACGGCTTGAACACTTCCTTTACCAAAGGTTTTCTCTCCAATGATAATGGCACGTTTATGATCTTGCAATGAACCACTGACGATTTCACTCGCACTGGCACTACCGCCATTGACTAAAACAACAAGAGGTAATTTTGTGTTCGTTCCCGATTTTGTTGCTTTGTATTCTGCATTTTCAGATTCAACGCGTCCTTTTTGGGAAACAATGATGCCTTCATCTACGAAGATATCCACTAAGCCTACAGCTTGATTTAAAAGTCCACCAGGATTGTTTCTAAGATCTAAAACAATACCTTTAACGTTTTTGTTTTTATTGATCGCTTCTTGAACATCACCGACGATATTTTTATCGAAATTAACAACACGAACATAAAGGATATTTTCGTTTTCAATCATCTTGGAGTAAACGGATTCGATTTTGATGATGTCACGAACAATTGAGATCGTAAGTGGTTTGCTTTCGCCTTCACGCACCAAGGTTAGCTCAATACCAGTACCGGGTTTGCCACGCATGATGTTCACCGCTTCATCAATGGTCATGTTAAGCGTTGATTGTTTATTGATTTTAAGAATGATATCGCCTGCTTTGACGCCTGCTTTATCGGCAGGTGTGCCTTCCATAGGGGCAATAACGGTGAGTGCGCCATCTTTTTGACCTACGGTAATTCCTAGCCCTCCAAATTCACCATCGGTCTGGATTTTGAGGTCTTTAAAATGTTTTTCATCGAGGTAGGAAGAGTGTGCATCAAGATTGGTTAAAAGTCCTTCGATTGACTTTTTAATGATGTCATCAATTTTAATGTCATCAACATAATATTTTTCAATCGTTGCCAAAACGCGTGTGAATTTTGCTAAAGAAGCGAGACGGCTCTTGTCGCCTTCCGCATTATCAGCTGCAAAAAGTGTTGCAGAAAAAAAGGTTGTAATACCTAAAAACGTGGCAATGAAGCCAACGGTAGCAAATGGTAAGTGTTTCATAGCGTGTGTATGCTCCTAGCATGATATTTGCGTCATAGTTTGAAATAATGATTATAGTGCAGTTTCCCTAAAATTTCTATGAAGGTATTGATACAATCTTCAAAAAATCAAGTGCTTTTAGGCTTGAAATGATGGCATTTAAACACTAAATATAATGCCATAATGCTAAATAAACTTGACATTAATGCACTCAAAGTTGTAGAATTATATAAAAATACAAATACCCGAGGAGGAGACCTATGAACTCACTTTTTGAACAACTCACCAATCAAATGCGCGAAGCAATTGAAAGCGCCATTAGCCTTGCTTTACACTCAAAAAACAATGAAGCAACCCCTTTACATGTAACGTGGGGACTCATCACCAATTCGGCTTCCATTCTCAATCAAGTGTTTAATAAAATGAACATTGATAAGAGTGCGATAGAGCTTGAAGTGAAGAGTGAAGTCCAAAAGCTTCCGACCGTGTCACATGTCAGTAAGGAAAATATTTCGATTTCACGTTCCTTAGTGGAGAGTTTACAAAAAGCCGAAGGGCTGATGAAACAAAAAGGCGATAGTTATCTTTCCGTCGATACATGGCTGCTCTCAAGCCTTGATAGCGATCCGCTGAAAAAAATTCTGGGCAAATACCTTGATCTGTTACAGTTTAAGAAAAACCTTGAAGCGTTGCGCGGTGGCAAAAAAATCGACAAACAAAGCAGTGATGAAAATCTCGAATCACTCGATAAATACGGCATTAATTTAACCAAACTAGCTGCTGAAGGCAAGCTCAATCCTGTGATTGGACGCGATGAAGAGATTCACCGTATGATGCAAATTTTAATTCGTAAAACCAAAAA
>DBTO01000156.1:2425-2652 GCA_002307095.1 Sulfurospirillum sp. UBA1314 | reverse complement strand
CCTGAAGTCTCTTCCAGTCCCGTCGATCTTTACAATCCATGCGGTCTTTACAGTCGCCTTGGCATCACGAAAGAAAACATGCAAAGCGATAAACTTGAAGGTATCGAAGGGCTTCACTTTCACGCGCTGTGTGAGCAAGATGCGAGCGCGCTTGAAGCGGTTTTGCAAGGGTTTGAAGAACGATTTGGTGATTTGATACCTCAAATGAAATGGGTCAATTTTGGAGG
>DBTO01000156.1:1751-2112 GCA_002307095.1 Sulfurospirillum sp. UBA1314 | reverse complement strand
TATGATGTGGAAAAACTGATTTCCCTGATCAAGGATTTTAGAGCCAAATACAATGGCATCAACGTTTATTTGGAGCCGGGTGAAGCGGTAGGTTGGCAAACGGGGCCATTGGTGGCAAGTGTGCTTGACATCGTTCACAACGGTATAGACATCGCCATTCTCGACATCTCCGCAGAAGCACACATGCCAGACACCCTTGCGATGCCCTACCGCGCCGCGATTCGTGGAGCTGGAGAAGTGGGTGAAAAACCTTACATGTACCGACTTGGAGGCCCAACCTGTTTAGCAGGAGACATCATGGGCGATTATAGTTTTGATGCACCGTTGAACATCGGTGATAAGCTGATTTTTGAAGATATGA
>DBTO01000156.1:0-1466 GCA_002307095.1 Sulfurospirillum sp. UBA1314 | reverse complement strand
TGAAAAATACAACGTTTAATGGTGTTAAACTGCCTGATTTAGCCGTTCTTCACAAAGATGGACGCTACGAAGTGACGAGTCAGTTTGGGTATGATGAGTATCAAAGACGTAATTAGAAATCTTTACATGTAAAGGTTATGAGATGAAAAATATACTTGTAAGAGTTTTAATTTTTATCAGTTTATATATGGGGCTTTATGCTGATAACTATCCAAAAAATGAGACATGGTATCGTCTCTATGATGCAAAGCACCATGTATTCGATATGTTCTATTCAAACGAAGAGTTTTGGAAAGATGAACCTGTGGTTATCATCATCAAAGATAATTTTAATGGAAGTAACGGAGAAGGAATTGCAGAGGGTTTTTTTAGTCAAAAAAAACGTGAAATCCTTATTAGTACAGACAAAATAAATGGCAATCGTCGTATTTATACCGATAAAAAAACTAAAACACTACTTCAGCAAAGAGTTATTGTAGGTCACACGGCATGGGATGGTTCTTTAGCCTCACGAGGAAGTATTAAGCTAGAAAATAATGTTTTACAAACAAACGAGGCTCTTGAGTCAGAGTTTTTATTGTCAAAAATATATGAAAAGCCCAAAGATCAAAGTTTGGATTACTATTTTGGAATGAGTGGCTCATGTGAACCCATTCTTAATAGCATCAAGCTTGTAAATGATGCTAATGAAACTATATGGCAAAAATCTGTTGTACGTTACTATCTTCCTAATGAAGAGTTACCTAAAGAAGCTACCACAAGTAGTTTGCATCGGCGTTATTGTGAGTTTGATTGGAAGTTTTTTAGTTCTAGTGGAGGTTATGTAACACTAGTTTTAGCAGATAATACACTTTTAGTGAGTGACGATCCATTTACTTATATTGTTCGACTCAAGCTTGAGGATGGTTCAACTGGAAAACTCCCTCATAATTTAAAAGTGATCGATAGCCAAAAAGTTATAGAAGCGAAAAAGGCATTTCTACCTTATTTAAGGATTATTGATTTGGTGTATAAACGAAATAGTACGGATGCAGATTATGAGGATGCGTTGCGCAAGTTTGCAGAATATTTTTTTAATCAAATAGAAGGAGAAAAATAATGGATGATAGTCTCATGCTAAAGAAGCTAACATTGTCAGCTTCTTTGGGGTGTGAACGTTAACGATTCAGTGCTATTTTCGTTGCCGCGATTAAAACATTTTTACCTTGCTCTAACGCTTCTTTATTGAACTTCATTGCTGGATTGTGAAGTCCGGGGGTTAAGTCACAACCTAGACCGAAATAGCCCGCTTTGATGGAGGGTTTTTCTTTGATGTAATAATGAAAATCTTCGCCACCTGCGGTTTTAATCGGTGGGCATAATCCTTCTTTGCCGTACACTTCAATGATGGCTTTGGTTAAGACATCAATGGCTTCATCGGAATATTCAGCCGCTGGAATGGCAAAATAATTGGTCACATCGACCGT
>DBTO01000276.1:2736-11916 GCA_002307095.1 Sulfurospirillum sp. UBA1314 | reverse complement strand
TTGATCAGTTTTCTATTTACCATATGTATAGATTTGCACAATTCATTCCATTTAAAAGAGTATACGTAAAAGTATCCAAATGGAACACCTCTTGCATAAACAGTGGCGTGTACCTTTAAAAACCCTTACTTAATACTCGCGGTGTGATTATGCCCCCATTTTTGCACCGTGGGTACTTTTCAGCAAGGCTTTTTTGAGTTACTAATCCATTCCCATCCAAAGGATCTACCATGGCAGTAAAAATTACAGACGTCTGTATCAATTGTGACAGTTGCATTGATGAGTGTCCAGCAACCGCAATCGTAAGTGCAAGCGATTCACCGATCAATGGTGACACCACGTATGTTAAACCTGAAAAATGTATCGAGTGTTCGGATGGTACCACACCTAAATGCGCAGACGCCTGTCCCACCGAGGGCGCTATCGTTTGGGATTTGCCGTATACGCCTGAGTACAATGCGTATTATGTTGCAGGTCACGAGAGCGGTCTTTACAACATTCGTGAGCACAAGAAAAACGGCATTATGTTCCCTGAGGTCTCTCCAAAACCTTACCGTGAAGCCGTCTCTATCGCGGATCGCCAAGCGCATGCCCCTGTAAACGCGTAAGGAACATGGGATGAAAATAGCATTTGCATCGACCGATAACCTTCATGTTAATGACCATTTTGGTTGGTGTAAATGCTTTTACCTCTACGAACTCAAAGAGGACTCTTTTGTGTTTCTAAGAGCACTCGAATCCCCCAATGAGATCGCGGAAGAAGGCGATAAACTTGCCTATAAGATCGAATGCTTAGAAGATGCCAACATCTTGTGCGCTTCGCACATTGGACCACGCGCATCACTCATGGTCAAAGGCTCAGGTATTTTTGTCCTCAAGTCTGAGAAAGAGAATGAGCGCATCGACACGCTTTTAAATACGCTACTGACATTAAAAAATAGCAATCCGCCTCTTTGGATGCAAAGGTTTCTCCATGCCGCATCTTCCCATAACCCTAGCTAAGGACATCTATTTTGTAGGTGTATTTGACCCCGATATACGCACGTTTGACATTGTGATGCGAACTGCTAATGGTTCGAGCTATAACGCCTATCTCATCAAAACAGATGAAGGCGTCATCATCGTCGATACGGTTAAAAAAGAGTTTCAAGACGATTTCTTTTTACATGTAGAAGCTTTGTGTTCCTACGATGCGATCAAATACGTCATTATCCACCACATCGAGCCTGACCATTCGGGCGCATTGCCAGAGCTGATTCGCAGAGCTCCACACGCCAAAGTGCTCATATCACCCCAAGCGACGATGATGCTAAAAGCGCTGACCAACACCGAAGAGATCAACTTTGAAACTATTTGGACGAACAAGCAACTAAGCTTAGGTGGCAAAACCATCACGTTTCTGACCACGCCCTATCTGCACTGGCCTGAGACGATGAGCTCATATGTGCATGAGGATAAACTGCTGTTTAGCGGCGATGTGTTTGGTGCCCATTACTACGATAAACGACTTTTTAACGATAAAGTGGGCGACTTTTCGTACGCATTTCAATACTATTATGACCACATCATGCGCCCCTTTCAAAGCTATGTGAGAAGTGCGTTGAAACTGTATGAACGTTTTGACATAGCGCTAATTGCACCCCTTCATGGTCCTATTTTACGTGACAATCCACAGCAGTATATTGACTCCTATCAACAGTGGAGTCATAAAACAGACAACGCAAATACGGGTAAAAAAGTGCTCTCTATTTTTTACCTCACCAGTTATAAAAACACGCAAGAGATGGCACAAATGATCTTTGAAGGCAGTGAAAGTGTCGAAGGTGTGGTCGCCAATATGTACGACCTTGCCTCCATTGAAGAGCAAAATATGATGGCAATCCTAGAAGAGAGTGATGGCTTTTTGATCGGCACACCCACGATCAACGCCGATGCACCCAAACCTGTGTGGGACTTGCTTTCTTGTCTTATGTTTTTAGACAAACAGGGAAAATGTGCAGGCGCTTTTGGCTCTTACGGTTGGAGTGGCGAAGCGGTCGATCATATCTTGGCGCGTCTTAAAGCACTGAAACTTCGCGTACCGCCACTCACACCTCTGAAAATCAAACTGATTCCCAGTGAGGATGAGTTACAAATGTGTTTTGATTTTGGGGTAGAATTTGCAGAAATATTACAAGGCAAAATGGTTGAGATTGATTTGGTTTAACCCTGATGACAACACTGGTGAATTTTTTTAAATAAAAGATCTATCGAATAGGGTTTTGTCAAATATTCATTGATTTTTAACTCTTTTGCATGTTCCAAATACGCTTCAGTACTGTGTGCTGAGGCAATGATAATGGGGATGGTAGCGTTTTCCATGCGAATGCGCTCCAACATACGAAAGCCTCCCATAAAAGGCATTTGAAGATCGGTGATGATAATATCTGGCGCATCTTTGTAAAAGCGGTACAACCCTTCTTCACCATTGTGTGCTGTGTAAAACTCATCAAAAATCGTATCAAAAACACGCAACATTGCCTCTAAAGCATTTTTTTCATCTTCAATAATCAACGGACGAATAGGTTTAAGATGCGCCCATTCCATTACTCTATGCCTTGCAATACAATTTCAAACCGCACACCTTCCGCGGTATTGTGTACATGGATCTGCCCTTGCATATGTTCTTCTACAATAATTTTAGTCATATAAAGTCCCAGTCCCGTACCATTTTTGACACCCTTGGTTGAAAAATACGGCTCAAAAATATACGGCAACACAAGTGCATCAATACCGCCACCATTGTCCTCAATACTAACCCTAATTTTCCCACGCTCGTCCCGCTTGGCTTCAACCCTAATCCATTTGGTGTACTCCCCACAACTCTCCAAAAGGACATCTTTGGCGTTATTAAGAATATTGATAATTGACTGCCCAAACTCATTGGGAAAACTCTCAACGTTGAGATTATCTTCGCTGTGAAAGCTAATCTCAATGCCATGCCCCGCAACAATAGGCTTGAGCATCTCCACAGCATTGGAAAGCTGTTGCTTGATATCAAACACCTTGATCGATTTATCGGGTTTAAAAAAGTCTCTAAAATCATCAATCGTTTTAGACATCTGCAATATCTGACGCATAGAATCACTTTTAAACTCATCCATCACGGTATCATCGAGTTTGTGAAGTTTGTATTTGAAGACAATATTTTGGGCTAACAAAGAGAGCACATTGAGAGGTTGGCGCCATTGATGAGCAATCATACTGATCATCTCACCCATTTGGGCATGACGGGATTGTTGGAAAAGGATCATCTCTTGTTGGCGGTTTTTTTCGATTTGAGCTTTGACTTGTATCTCTAAGTTTTCGTTGAGTGCTTGAAGGGCGTATTGGGCTTCTTTGAGCTCACTTAAATCAACGATAGCTGAAATACGCATCGTCTTACCAAATCCTTTGACGATGGAGCCTTTGACAAGTACGGGTAAATAGCTACCGTCTTTACGTACAAGTTGACACTCGTAAGTATCGGTATCATGGTATGTATGCGACTTTACAAGCTCTCTAGACTCAGGGGAGACAAAATCCAGCATCACTTTACCCAATATCTCTTCTTTATATTCGCCTCCAAAGATTTTGAGTGCTTGCTCATTGATATCAACCACTCGCCCCTTGTGCGATATGACCAATCCTTCGATGGCAAAATCAATCAGTCGCTTAAATTTTTGGCGTTGTTTTAAAAGCAGATAAATCCACATTATGCCAAAAACAAGAATGAATCCTATCGAAAAGAAGATGACTAAATGATCTAGTGACGGCATGTTAACTCTAACCAAGGTTCGCCAATGTGATAACCTTGAAACTCATCAACACCCATTTCTACGAGGTGTTCGAAAATTGTTTGATTGTGGACATACTCTGCAATGGTCTTTACATGTAAGGCTTTGGCAAAAGAGACAATACCTTTCACCAGCTTGCGTGACTTTTCGTCGGTATCTACTTCTTTAATGAGACTTCCATCAATTTTTATATACGCAGGATCAAGCTGCATGATGTGTGAAAAATTAGAATAACCCGTGCCAAAGTCATCAATTGCGATGGGAGCATCTTCGTATTTGATGTATTTTAAAAAGTTTTTAATCGTATTGGTATCGGTCATTTTTTCATTTTCGACCACTTCAAAAACAAGATTAATCGACCTCTTTTTTTCGTATAACGCATCAATTTTAGAGCGTAAAAGATCGCGAATCTCTTTATTGAGCATATCACGAAAACTAAAATTGATGGAAAAAACAATAGTAGGATGGGTATCCATAAGCTCTAACACTTTTTCGATCATTTTTTGACTCAGACTATCGTACTGTTTTGTCCGACGCGCAATATCTAAAAAATAATACGGTGAAACGTACTGCTCTTGCTCCAACTTATCTTTTGTCTTGATGCGAATCAGCGCTTCATACTTGATAATTTCGCCTTCTTTGTTACAGATGGGCTGAAAAAAGGGAACCACATTGTCTTGATCCAGAGTATCTGCGATCACATCTTGCCAATAAAAATCGTTTGCTAGCGATTCGGTTTCATCTAAATTACTCGTATACACGACAAACGTTTTACCCGTTTGTTTGGCAAAATCAAGTGCCGTAAACGCTTTGTTAAAAAGATTTTCTTGATCAAATGTTACACCCATGGAGATATTGACCAAGATTTTTTCGTTCAATCCTTCTATCTTGATCTCAATGCCATGAAGCGTTGCAAGGGTTTGATTGATATCTTCATAGATTTTTTCGGGATTGAGCTCTGTATCGAGGCGTAGCATGACAAATTCATTGGAAGAGATACGAAAAGCATCGTAACACAGCGAGGTCGCGACCTCTTTAAGATGATGAGCAAACTCTTTTAAAATTTGATTTCCTGCTTCGATGCCATACAGTTTATTGTAGTTTTTAAAATTATCGATATTAATGAGAAAAAGTGAAGGCACTTCAATGGGTTGAATTTGATTTAAAATACTATCTAAGGTGTTTTTATTGGCAAGTTTGGTCAACGCATCGGTATGAAGTTGCTCTTCAAGTGCAGATTGTTGCAACGCAATCGTCTGTTTAAGAGAGTTGGTATAGGCACGACTCTCTTCTTTGAGCAAAATGGTTTCCACCGTTGAGGAGAGTGAATCAAAAAGCTGCTCAAACTCAATCGGTTTTAAAATATAACCATCAACGCCTAGACGAATCGTCTCAATTAAATATTCTACGTCGTTGTGTGCCGAGGTGACAATAATAGCGGTCTCTTTACAAATTTTACGAATTTTAGCAATTAACGTGATGCCATCAAACTTAGGCATTTTAATATCTGTAATCACCAAATTGTAACGTTGTTCCCGCATTTCGCAAGGAGATCCCATAGGAGGAAGCGCAATTTCAGCATCGACAAACATATCAAAAGCACTTTGCCCATTACTGGCAACATCAACATTCTCAAAAAATTCACTTAAAATCGAATGGGTATACTTTCTGGTAACATCATCGTCTTCAATGTATAAAATACGTATATTCTTGCAACGCGCTTTTAAGCGCTCCATGGCGGATGTATCCATCATTTCCCTCATAGTTTTGGATCAATTTATTGATTATATCTCAAAAATATGGCGCATTATAAATTTTTTATGAGGATTGTAAGAAATGTAACACTTTTATAACACTAAACGATACCCTGTTCCATACTCTGTTACAATATAACGTGGCTTTTTTGGGTCATCACCGAGCTTTTTACGAATATTTTGAATATGGTAATTCAAAGATTGTGGAGAGCTCAATGAAGAGAGGTGTATCGCCAAAACATTGCGATAAACGACTCTATTTTTGTTTTCTATGAGGAAAGAAAGGATTTTATACTCAATCGCTGTTAGTGAGACTGGTTTTTGGTTGAGTAAAATCGTTTGGTTGTTATAATCAACGGCAAGATTATTTTTATTGAACTCTAATTTTATCATCGAACAGCGTTTTAAGATGGCCCACATACGAACTTCAAGTTCTTCAAGCATAAAAGGTTTACAGACATAATCGTCCACACCAAAGCGAAAAGCTTTGACTTTGGCTTCTATATTGGAATGAGAACTTAAAACAATGATAGGAATGTTACTTTGGTTATTGATCTGCTTAATGACTTCAAAACCGCTGTAATCAGGCAGGCTAAGATCTAAAAGCAAAATATCATAATGTTGGGCAGCAATCTTTACAAGACCGTCCATTGCTGTTTCAGAAATATCAAGTTCAAAACCTACACTCTCTAAATACTGGGCGACTTGACCTGCCGCATCGTAGTCATCTTCTATTAAGAGGACTTTAATTTTCTTTTGCATTTTGATAACCACTCCAAACATTTATTATTTTGTATTATACATAAAGCCAGTGATATTGCAAATAACATTTTAAAACTTGTTATAATGCACATACAATCTTCCACTAAAGAGATGAATGATGGACTCCGCGGAAAAACAACTTGCTATTTTATTAGAATTTGGCAAAGTTATCAATAGAACCAAAAGCCTTAACGAAGTATTGGAGTCTATGGCAAGCTTTGCTAGAGAAATTTTACACGCTGATCGCTGTTCTATTTTTGTATACGACAAAAACAGAGATGAACTTTGGTCTAAAGTGGCACAAGGCTGTGTACCTATTCGCATTAGCGCGAACAAAGGCGTTGCTGGCTATGCGGCGCTTTCAAAAGAGACACAAATCGTTGTGGATGCGTACAATGACTACCGCTTTAATCCCGACATCGATAAAACAACAGGCTACCTTACTCAAACGATTCTAGCGGTCCCCTTACTCGACAATCAAGAGAATACGATCGGTGTGTTTCAGGCACTCAATAAAAATAAGACGATCTTCACCAATGTGGATGCGGAGCTTTTGCTGCTGATCTCCAATTATGCGGCTTCTGCGATTGAAAATGCTATTTTGTACGACAGATTACGGGATACTCAAACCAAAATCATCAATAAACTCGCTTCTGCTGCGGAATTTAAAGACCAAGAAACATCAAAACACACTAAACGGGTTGGGCTTTACAGTGGACTTTTAGCCGAACACTATGGGTTAAGCAAAGAAGATATTTTTAAAATTGAGATCGCCGCACCCATGCACGATGCGGGAAAAATTGGTATTCCCGATAAAATTTTACTAAAGCAAGATAAACTCACTGATGAAGAGTTTGAAATCATGAAAACACATGCTAAACTTGGTCACGATCTTCTCTTTGATGAGGAGAACGAGTACCTCAAAGCTGCAGCACTTATTGCGCTAGAACATCATGAAAAGTGGGATGGTACAGGCTATCCTTATGGTAAGAAAGGTGAAAATATCTCTATCTTTGGACGCATCGTTGCCATTGCCGATGTTTTTGACGCACTCATCTCCATTCGCCCCTACAAAGCTGCGTGGAGTTTTGAAAAAGCACATGAACTGCTACAACAATGCCAAGGAACGCATTTTGATCCTGCTCTTATCGATATCTTTAACAAAAATATCAAGAAAATTCATACGATTTATCAAGAACTTAAAGACTAGTCTCGTATTTTCCAAGGAACACTTTGTGCAAACTTTAGGGTAAAGAAATTCTAAAGGATCGCACATGAGTTGTTCTTGTACATCATCCACCAACACCCAAAATGAACTTCATGCCAGCATCATGCAGAAGATTAACAACCATCCTTGTTATTCTCAAGATGCCCACCAACATTATGCGCGTATCCATGTGGCAGTTGCCCCTGCATGTAACATCCAATGCAACTACTGCAACCGCAAGTACGACTGTTCTAACGAGAGTCGCCCTGGTGTTACGAGCTATAAACTAAGCCCCGAAGAGGCGGTGAAAAAAGTCTTACATGTAGGCGGTCTCATCCAACAACTCAGCGTCGTAGGCATCGCAGGACCAGGCGATGGACTTGCCAATCCTAAGCAAACCTTTGAGACCTTTTCGCTGCTTAAAAAGTATGCGCCTGACATCAAACTCTGTCTTTCCACGAACGGCTTGATGATTCACAAGCATATTGATGAGATTGCAAAATACAACATCGAGCACGTGACGGTGACACTGAACTCCGTGGATGAGACAGGCGAAATCGGCGCTAAAATCTACCCGTGGGTTTTTTACGAACACAAAAAACACCGCGGTGTTGAGGGCGCTAAACTTCTGCTTGAGAAACAACTGCTTGGTATTCAAATGCTGGTTGAGCGAGGCATTTTAGTGAAAGTCAACTCGGTCTTAATTCCAGGGATTAATGACGAACATCTTCCTTTTGTCGCACGAAAAGTCAAAGAGTTGGGTGTTTTCATTCAAAACGTGATGCCTATCATCTCAAAACCCGAATACGGTACCAAATTTGGACTGGACGGCGTTCCAAGTGCCACGCATAAACAACTCATGAAAGCGCAAGAGGCATGCGATGTCAATGTTAAGTTAATGCGCCACTGCCGTCAATGTCGAGCGGACGCAGTTGGGCTTTTGGGCGAAGATCGAAGTGATGAATTTTTCAAAGAGAGTTTTGCCGACAAAAGCTTTGAAGAACTTGCTCATCACTACGACCTCAATCAACGTATGAAAACGCATGAAAACATCGAAACATGGCGAAGAGCGCTTCGAGCAGCCAATGGTAAAATCAACCAAGAAGAAGCGACAAACAAAAATGAGCTTAGCTCCACAGGCGATACAATGCTTGTAGCGGTTACCACACGTGGAAATGGGCTCATTAACGACCACTTCGGCAGTGCCAAAGAGTTTCTGATCTACGAAGCAGGCGATAAGGCGATCAAATTTATCATGCACCGTAAAGTCGAAAACTCGTACTGCATGGGCAAAGAGAACTGCAATGGAACGTACCCTATCGAAGAGATCAAAAATGCCCTCTCCGATTGTCATCTATTATTGACCCAAAAAATTGGCGAATGCCCACAAAAAGAGTTGACAAGCATTCACCTCACATGTGATGAAAGTTTTGCGGATGAGCCTATTGAGATTTCTGTTCTAAAAGGTGTGCGTAAGCACTTCTTCACAGCCGCTTCATAAGGAGCACATGATGATTATCAACGATACCACACTGAGAGATGGTGAACAAGCGCCGTATGTCGCGTTTAATACTGAAGAGAAGATCGCCATTGCGTCTGCACTTTATCTAGCAGGTGCGGATGAGCTTGAAGTGGGTATTCC
>DBTO01000276.1:0-2491 GCA_002307095.1 Sulfurospirillum sp. UBA1314 | reverse complement strand
CGGATGAGCTTGAAGTGGGTATTCCTGCGATGGGGGCGAAAGAGCAAGCCGATATTAAAGAGATATTAGCCCTTGATCTACCTCTTCGCATTATGAGTTGGAATCGTGCCACGATGGGTGACCTTGAAGCCTCACTCGCGTGTGGTCTTAAAGCCGTTGATCTTTCTATTCCGGTCTCAGACATTCTCATCGAGGCCAAATTTGGAGGCGACAAAGCGCGCCTCTTAAAAAACCTTGAAGAAGTTTTACATGTAAGCCGCCAAGAGGGAATTTTTGCCTGCATTGGGGGCGAAGATAGCTCACGTGCAGACCTTGGATTTTTGAAAGAGGTGATGGAGTTAGGAGCCAGTGTGGGCGCCAATCGTTTTCGTTACTGTGACACCGTGGGCATCATGCGTCCACATCAAATCTATGAGCACATCTCCTACCTCACACGTCTCAATCTTTTAGAGATTGAAATGCACACGCACAATGACTTTGGTATGGCAACGGCGAATGCGATTAGTGGACTGGAAGCGGGTGCGATGAGTGTCAATACCACCGTCATTGGTTTGGGCGAACGCGCAGGAAACGCCAGTTTTGAGCAGGTTCTTATGAGCCTTGCCCACCTCTTTGGCGAAAAGCGCATCATCAACCCAGACGCACTCAAACACGTGGTGCAATTGGTTGAAAAAGCCTCGAACCAAAGTATCTCTGCCACGATGCCGATTGTGGGTAAAAACATCTTTTCACACGAGTCAGGCATTCACGTCAACGGCATGATTAAACATGAAAAAGCCTACGAAGCATTTACCCCGCAAAGTGTGGGAATGACGCGAAGTTATCCGATAGGCAAACATTCTGGCAGTTCAACTCTTTTGTATCATTTGCGTGCCATGGGCTATGAGCCTGAAAATGAAGTTATCAATAAAATGCTTCCCAAGGTGCGTGAAATGGTCACAAATCGCAAAAAAGTTCTCAACAAGAAGGAGCTAAAAGCGCTCTATATCGCTTCTAAAGCGGGATAAACCAATGCAAGAGTATGCCTCTAAAATCATCTGTGAATGCGGTCAAAAGAGCATCCAAGATGCTATTGATATTTTTAAATCCACCACTCTGCCCTATAAAAAAGCCAAAAAACTGGTCACAGAATGCAATCAAACCTGTTGTCGTAGACCTTTGATGGCGCTGTTTAATATGGTAGAATTTGGTGAAATTGATTACGAAGAGATTGCCTTTTTGATCGATCAAAAAAACAGCCGATTTGAAGCAGGAGAGCATGATGAGTGAGCGTATTCGTGATTTTGCACAGTGGATTAAATCTCAGGGATTGGAACATACGCTGCCTCGCGAACTCTCCAAACTTGAAAGTCTTACAACCCTTGATCTCAGTCGCAAAAAGCTCAAAAGCTTACCTGAGAGCATTGGAGCACTCCAGAACCTGAGCATTCTCAAAATCTCAGGCAATCGCCTTAGCGAGCTTCCCAAAAGTATTGCAACGCTTAAAAATCTCCGTAATTTACAGTGCGAAAACAACCTTCTGCAAAGCCTTCCTGAAAACTTTGGCGAACTTCACTCTTTGGTCATTTTAAATCTTAATGGTAACCAACTCACTTCCCTACCACAGAGCTTTTATGAGCTAACAGGACTGACGCGCCTCACCCTTGCGGTCAACCGTCTAAGCCACCTTGATCTGGCATTTAAAAACCTCAAAAAACTTTTACATGTAAGCTTAGATACGAACTATTTTGAGTCTCTTCCTGAAGTTTTTAGTGCGATGCAATCACTCTATTATCTGGATCTTTCGTTCAATAAACTGACCACCTTGCCCCAATCTCTCGGTGAAATAAAAGAGCTTGAAACGCTCATTTTAGAGGGAAACCTTTTGCAAAATCTCCCGTCATTAGAAGCACATGACATGCTGGTCAAACTCAATCTTGCGTCCAACCATCTCACCTCCATCGACTTTGATCTTTCCAAATTAGAGGATTTACAAATTCTCTCACTGGAAAATAACTTACTTGAGCATGTTCCAGCCGCACTGTGCAAACTTGCAAACCTTACCTCTTTAGACCTGAGTGCCAACCGTCTTACATCGCTTCCTGAGTGCATTGGAAATCTCACCAATCTTTATGAACTGGACATTGAAGAGAATCTCATAAGCACGCTTCCAGACTCCATTCAAAACCTCAAACATCTCAAAAGCCTTTTTATCGCCAACAACCACGACCTGCAAAAGCCTCTCCTCTCCTCTTTGGAGTACTGTGACATTGAATAAGGATATTTTAACTCCCTCTTGGCTACCATATAAGAATGACTCACATTGAAAAGATACGACTTTTAAAACTTTTGTACCAGTACAGAGCCATGGGATTTGAGTACTTTCAAGAGTATAGAGCGCTCTCTTTAAGCAAACAGCCCACGCTTCCAAGTGACCTAGAAGAGCTTAAAAGTAGCGCCTTGCAGTGTCACCTCTGTGCACTTGCGAAAAGTCGTAAAAACGTCATTTTTG
>DBTO01000254.1 GCA_002307095.1 Sulfurospirillum sp. UBA1314 | reverse complement strand
AAGACGCACGCGTTAAATACATCAGGGCGCTCGAGCGCTTTTTAGGCAGTTGTGTCAGCGCGCTTAAAAATGAAAATTTTGATTTTATCTTGTTTGTGAAACGTGCCGAAAAAGGGCTTAAGACGCTCAAAAAAGTGGAGCCCATACGACTTGATTCGACCTATACCAACGGACTGGAAAATTACGCCAATTTGGTTGCCAACAGCATTGTCAATAGTGAAGAGGCAGACAAAGAAGAGACACACAAACGCCTTTTAAAAGAGGCGAATTTGCTGGAGAAAGAGAAGTATCGAGGGAGTTATAAAAAAGAGAAGCACAAAGCACAAGGCTTTAATGACGGTTATTGAGCAAAAAAATTCTCTATCGCTTCTCGCATCAATGTTCCATCTTCAATTCGGTTAATTTTATCCCTAAATTCAGACGCTTCACGAAACCCTTTTGAGTAGGTGTGCAGATGCTTCCGAAAAATAGCAATTCCTTTTTCGCCGTAAAAATCAACCATCGCATCATAATGCTCTAAGACAATTTCTAAAATTTTTGTTTTTTCAACGTGGACAAGCTCATTTTTGATCTGGTAAAAAATCCACGGATTTCCCACCGCTCCACGCCCGATCATCAAGCTATTGCAGCCGGTAAGTTCTTTTACATGTAAAGCTTTTTCATAGCTAGTGATGTCACCATTGGCAATCAAAGGAATCTTCACAGAGGCACGTGCACGTGCGATCGCTTGATAATCCACTTCGGCTTTATAGGCTCCTGCACGTGTACGTCCGTGCATACTCATAAAATCGACCCCCGCACTCTCGCACGCCTGAGCGATCTCTTCAGGAATCTTGGTTGCAAACCCTAGGCGTACTTTCGCACTGGTGTAACGTTTATTCGAATGGGTCTTAATCGTTTCAATAATCTTTTGCATATGAGGAAGATTGAGCAGCAAGGATGAACCTGCCTCTTGAGAGATAATCTTGGGCACAGGACAACCACAATTCAGATCGATCCCATCGATGCCTTCAATGTCATTCAGAGCCAGCACCGCCTCTTTAATCGAGACCAAGTCTGATCCTGCGATTTGGACAATGTAGGGTGTTTCCAATGGCGATTTGGTGATCATTTTAAAGGTTTTTTCAGAACCGTAACGCAGAGCATTTGCACTGATCATCTCCGAAAAGGTGATATCAGCACCAAATTTTTTAACAACGGAGCGAAATGGGAGGTCGGTAAAGCCAGCAAGAGGAGCAAGGGCTAAAATGCCCTTACTAAAATCTATCTCATGAATCATACGTGCAAAAATGTGTCGATGTTGATATTTTTACCGTTATCTCTTAAAAACATGATCGTTTTAAAGTTGATAAACTCTTCTGCATCACTGTGGATGAGAAGCTCACGAATTTTATCGATCATTTGAAGGTCATACAAGACATACAAATACGCATCGGCAGCAAGAGTGCCTTTGCTGTTGTACAGTTTTTCAAAGAGTGCAATGAGTGCGTCAGGAGTCAGTTTCATTTTCATCTCACGTGCGAGTTCAAGGTAATCTGCTCTGTCTGCTTTAAACTGCTCACACATGTCTTCAATTGATTTGATATCCATCTCAAAACTATCATCCGCATCCAAATAACGCTCCATCAAACGACGGAATGTCTTTTTATCTGTGGGGTAGTCATACCGTTTAATCTCGTTGAAACTCGCGAAACCAAGCAGTGCGTCATACGCCTTAACACAGAGTTCACTCTCCAATGTTTTACAGTTTTTAAGCACTTCAAGTGCAAAACGAGGTTCAATTTTAAGACGGTTAATCGTGTTTTGAATCACAAGTGGGTTTGTTTTAGAAAGTCTGTATTTTTTAAGGTCTTCATAATTTCCATTGGCAACACTAATGGCAACGGCACACGCTTTTGCCACATCTTCCTCAAGAAAACTTGTTGGCAAGGTTGCATCAAAGCGCATACTTTGAAGCGCTTTTCCTGCAAATTTAAACCCGTCTGTTTTATACGAAGTGGTGACTTCTTCACCTAAAATACGGTTTTTAACGGATTCTTGAAAAAGTTCAATATCTTTTTTCAAGGCCCTTTTATAGAGAAAATCTTTGAAATTGTAAAATACCAAGTGCCCGATAGATGCAATAGCCAGTACTAAAACAGGAACAACCGCCCAAAACGCTATAGGAAGGTGCAATGAGAGACCAAAGAAGTCAAAAGTATAACTCTCACCATTAAAACTATAGACATAAAGTCCAATAGCTAACATATATATTAGCGTTGCAAGGATATAACGTTTGATTCCCATAACTTCCTACCTATTTATTTTTTGCTGATTTTTCAATAATCTCACGACACACAATACAATAACGTGCATGTGGTTTTACTTTAAGACGTTGAAAACCTATATCTTCTTCGCACATCTCACAAATACCATAGCTTCCATTTCGAATTTTATTGAGTGCAAACTCAATTTCGTTGAGCTCTTTCATCTGCTGTGCACTAATCGCTTGCTCGATCATACGATCGGTACTCACGGAAGCATGGTCTGCTTCATCACCTACATCGGTATCTTTAAGATCTTCGATCTCTCGCATCGAGTCTTCGATATTTTTCTTGATTTGGACTCTTCTCTCTTTAAGAATGTCCTCGAAATGCTTTAGCTCGTGTTCTCTCATCCTTTGTTTCCTTTACAAAAAATTGACCTGAAATAAACCTACATTATAATCAACTATTTATGGTAGGGATGGTTGTTTTTTATACATAATCCCCTATAAATCTGCTCAAATAAAACCACTTTCGCGATTTTGTGCGCATATGTTAATCTACTTAAACTTATAATCTTTTGAGTTTTACTTAAAAAGCTCTCTTCGAACCCAAAAGCACCGCCAATGAAAAAATTAATGCTCACATCGTGATCAAAAAGTGCACTGAATTGCTCACTGCTGAGCGGTTCACCTTCCACATCAAGTGCGACATTGTACCCTTTTAAATGGGATTCGTATGCTTTTGTGTAAGAAGCTTTCGCTTCCTTCTCTCCGATCATCTGCGCAGAGGCAATCTGTTTATTAAAGATCTTGATCTCTTCGACTTTTGCAAAGCGAGAGATCATCTTGGTGTATTCAGAGGCGATAGCATCCAGTGCCTTATCGCTGCTTTTTTCGATCGTAAAAACCTTTACATTCATGCTTTGAGTCTTAACTCAAACGCATCATCTTTGCAACTCCCACCTAAAAGTTTTAACAAGTCTGCGACCACTTTTTTCATATCGGTACGCGTCACGATCATATCGATCAGACCATGCGACAATAAAAACTCTGCCTTTTGGAAACCTTCTGGTAAATCGGCTCCAATGGTCTGTTTGATAACCCTCTGCCCAGCAAATCCTACAAGTGCGCCTGGTTCTGCCATGATGATATCGCCCAAAAAGGCAAACGATGCACTGACCCCACCCATCGTCGGATCGGTGAGTATGGAGATATATGGCAGTTTGGCATCGGCGAGTTTGGTAAGAGCCGCAGATGTTTTAGACATTTGAAGTAAGGAAAAGGTGCTCTCTTGCATACGCGCACCACCACTTGCACTCACGATAATCAAACCCTCTTTGTTGGCAATAGCGCGGTTGATAGCTCTTACAATCTTTTCACCCTCAACCGAGCCCAAACTTCCGCCCATAAAGGCAAAATCAAAGACGACTATCTGAGCACCAATACCTTCGATTGTGCAAGAGCCACACATGACAGAGGAGTTTTTACCCGTTTTTTCTTGCGCCTCTTCGATACGTTTTTTATAGGATTTTTTATCCACAAATTTGAGAGGATCAATCGGTTTGAGATTAGTGTCAAACTCAACAAAACTTCCCTCATCACAGAGCTGTTCAATTCGTTGTTTTGCAGAGATACGCATATGGAAACCACACTTTGGACAGACATTAAAACGTTGTTCGATCTCTTTGTAATACATTAAAGATTGGCATGCACTGCATTTGACCCAGTGACTGGGTGCTTCGCTTGGAGCAGATTGCGTTTTTCGGATTTTAGAGAAAATTTCTGCAAATCGCATCGGTTTTTATCCTCTTTTAAAGCTAATTGCTTATAAATAAACTTTTTATTTTATCAAAAATTTCCTTATCTTTGCTTACGAGGAAAATATCTCCCTCGCAAAAGGTGTGTAAATCCTCACACATAAACAGTCCCGCTTCCACATCGTAGGAGCGCATAACGCCTTCATAAAGTACGAAGGAAACATCGTGCGCATAGGCTAAGGAGAGTGCAAAGGCCCCCGGAGAACGGTACTTTATTTTAGCACTTTGTAGCTTGTCATGTACCTTTTGGGAACAATACGATCGCTCAAAAATTCCCACCTTTGAAAAGGCGTTACATGTAACCGTTTCAAAGCTTTTTTGACCCAATTTTCCTTGGCGCAATCCCTTGCTATCTTTAATAAAAACATCGCCATTGGCTAAATTAGTAATGATCGCTTGAGTGCATTTTTCGTTTTCAAAATAGGCGATAGAGGTACCAAAATAAGGAAGATGGGAAAGTAGATTGTCGCTGCCATCAATGGGGTCGAGGACGATGCGAGCGCGAGCATTGGGACTAGGAATCACCCCACTCTCTTCGGAGAGAATTTCACCAAAAGGCAAAAGATGTTTGATGAAAATCTGCTCCGCTTCAAGGTCAATGCCCACACTCACATCGCCACCCGCGCCAACGGCAAACGAGTGGTGATGCGACGCCTTCAACCCTTTTACATGTAAAAGCTCAAACAGCGCTTCATTGGCGCTGAGTGCGGCATTTAGAAAGCTCACACGAGGCTCATTATCCGAGCAATTTTTTAATGATGTTAAGAGCGGCTTCTTTGCCCTCTTTGGCTGCGGTCACCACAAGGTCAGACCCTCGTTTACAGTCGCCTCCAGCGTACACACCTGATTTGCTGGTTTGGTACTCATGATTGACCACGATGCAGCCTGATTTGTTGACTTCAATGCCATTTTCTGCCAAGAAAGTGGGAACACTGGGTGTAAAACCAAGCGCAAAGATGATGATGTCACCATCCACTCTAAAATCGCCACCCTTGACGATCTCAACGCATTGACGGCAACTCGCATCTTTCGCACCCAAAATCGTTTTGTGCATATCAATGCCAATCACTTGCCCCTCAGAGTTGACCAAAATCTCTTTAGGCGTTACATTGTAGACAAACTCAGCACCCTCTTCGATCGCGTTTTTAAACTCTTTTTTGGAGCCTGGCATATTGTATTTATCGCGTCTGTAAAGACAGGTAACACTTTTAGCCCCTTCACGAATCGAAGTTCGCAGACAATCCATCGCCGTATCGCCACCACCAATCACGACAACGTTTTTGCCTTTGACTTCAAATTTTTTGTCGTAACTCTCCGTGAAAATCTTTTTCTGAATAGCACGCAAAAAATCAATCGCCATAAAGACACCATTGGCATTTTCATTCGCCACATTGGCTTTACGAGGGCTTTCTGCTCCCACACTTACAAAGAGTGCATCATGGCTGTGCGCGATGTCATCAAAGTTGATATCTTTGCCAACATTGGTGTTTACATGTAAATCCATTCCCGCATCTTGAAGCCATCTAACGCGACGCGCCACAACCTCTTTATCGAGTTTAAAACCAGGAATGCCGTACGTTAAAAGTCCGCCTGCTCG
>DBTO01000110.1 GCA_002307095.1 Sulfurospirillum sp. UBA1314 | reverse complement strand
TCAAAACAGTTAGAAGAAACGCCCGGTCCTATGATCTCAGAAAGACCGTAAATCTCGCAGTAGTGAATGCCCCAAACCCGTGCGACCTCTTCTTTGAGCCCCAAACTGGTCGGTTCGGCTCCAAAGATACCGCATTTGAGTTTGAAATCTTTTTGAATGTCATAGCCCTCAGCCACCGCCGCTTCTGCCATATGAAGTGCAAAGGATGGTGTAGAAGTCAAAACCGTTGCTTCAAAGTCTTTCATCAGCATCAGTTGACGAGAGGTAAAGCCGCCTGAACTAGGCACAACGGTCGCACCGACGGTTTCAGCGCCATAGTGAAGCCCCAAACCGCCCGTGAAGAGACCGTAGCCATACGCATTGTGTGAGGTGTCTTCGCTCGTGACGCCTGCCATCGTAAAGACGCGAGCCATCACTTCATTCCATGTATCCAAATCCGCTTTGGTGTAGCCTACGACGGTTGGTTTTCCTGTCGTTCCGCTAGAGCTGTGAATGCGCACGACAGCATCTTTTTTAACCGCGAAAAGCCCAAAAGGGTAGTTGTCGCGCAGGTCTTGTTTTTTGGTGAACGGCAATTTTGCGATGTCATCAATGGAGGTAATATCAGCAGGTGTGATGCCCAGTTCTGCAAACTTTTTTTGGTAAAAAGGCACATGCGCATAGACGCGCGCAACGGTGTCTTGAAGCCTTTGTGTTTGAAGTTCGGTGAGTTTATGACGTGGTAATGTCTCCTCTTTTGACCAGATCATTTGTGTGCCTTTGCATCGTTAATGCCCTGATGAAGCACAGCAATATTTTTCTCTGCGACCTTGGCGTTCATCGCCGTGATCGCCTCTTCGATCTCTTTACATGTAAACGGAAAGCGTGCATCTAAAGCGAGGGTGACGCCGAGCATGTAAACGTTCAGCGCATCGATAGGAAATTCTTTGGCTTTCGCTTTTTTAAACGCGTCAATGCTGTGGGTTTCAAAGTCGACTTTGGGAAAATTTTTAGGTGCATTCATGGCAATGACACCTTTGTCTTTGTTAAGGTACTGAATGTTGCGAAGCGCTTCATTGCCCTCTAATGCGATGAGAAGATCAGCTTGTCCTTCATCAATGGCAGGGGCGTAAAAATCGCCAATTTTGACATAACACGAAACCGAACCGCCGCGTTGGCTCATGCCGTGGTTTTCCGTTCCTAAACATTTTTGATTGGCAAGCGCTGAGGCGATGCTAAGCACTTTGACCAAAAAGACCGCGCCTTGTCCGCCGATACCTGCGATAACGATTTGATATTTCATAAATTTATGCCTCCTCTTTTTTCACAAACGCATCGGTCGGACAGACCACATCAAGGCATGAGCCGCATCCTGCGCACAAGAACGGATCAATCTCCATTTTACCTGCATCGTTGTAGTGCATTGGTGGGCATTTGTAGTTGGTGATGCACGAATCACAGGCGACGCATTTGTCCTCATCGACTTCGACCACGACATTTCCAAGGCGACCAACGGCATTCTCTTTATCGAGAACACAAAATTCGCGCACGACGGCAACGACGGGAGCCGTAGCGGTTTTATACGCATCTTGGAGTGATTGCATAAAGTCAACTGTTTTGTTCAAGTCTTGCTCGTAAACGTATTCGTGGCACGCAACACCACACCCTTCGATGATGCGTTTGATGTCGATTTGGTTCGGGTTTGTACGCTCAGGCGTCGTTTGACGCCCTGTCATTGCGGTGGTGGAGTTATCTAAAATGATCAGCACAAATTTATGGTTTTGATACACAGCGTTAATGAGTGGTGCGACACCCGAGTGCATAAAGGTACTATCACCAATCGTCGCCACAACGGTTTTATCGGGATCGGAGATGCTAAAACCACTCGCCATTGAGATGCTTGCCCCCATACACACAATCGTGTCAATCGCCGCTTGATTGAGTCCTAGTGTGTAACAGCCGATATCGGACGTGTAGATGGACTTTTTCTTTTTAAAGGTTTTAGTGATGGCATAATGCACATCACGGTGTGGACAACCCGGACACATATTGGGTGGGCGTTTTGGGAGTTCTTTATCGTATTTTTCACTTTGGTACGCATGGTTTGGTTCAATCACACCTGCTTTGGCAAAGGCGGAAAGCACTTTATCTTTGGAAAATTCATCGATGAGATGCACGTGTTTGGTCAGTTTTCCGTAGAGTTTTGGAGAGCTTAACTGCTCTTCGATACAGGGGTAACTCTCTTCAAAGACGATCACTTTGTCGTAAGGTGCAAAAAGCGCTTCGAGGTTTTCTTTGGGAAGTGGGTAGGGCATATCGAGTTTTAAAATGTCCGCGTCGATGTCAAGCTCGCTAACCGCTTCTTTGACATAGCCATCACCCGTTCCACTCGTGAGGCACAGCACGCGTGAGCCTTTAAGCGTGTGTGTTTTAGGAACGATTAGATGTTCCCAGTTCCACAGCTTTATCGCTTCCAAGCGGTCGATCTGTTCTAAGCCTTGGCGAAATCTCCCCGCAGGTGGCACAGCGCCCCAACGCGGAATATTGCGCTCAAAATTGCCTTGATTTGCCTTTACATGTAAACTATCATCAACCTCGCAAATCTCTCTGGCATGGCTAACGCGCATAACAGGGCGAAGCATGACAATGGTTTCAAATTGATGGGAGAATTCAATGCCCAGTTTGACCATATCGTACGCTTCTTGCGGGGTGGAAGGATCAAGCACAGGAATGTGCGCAAATTTAGCGAAACTGCGGCTGTCTTGCTCCGTTTGAGAGGAGTAAAAACCCGGATCATCACAGGAGATAAGTAGCATCGCACCTTTAAGCCCGATGTACGAAGCGCTCATCAACGGATCACTCGCCACATTGAGTCCGACTTGTTTCATCGTCGCGCACGTTCGTTTGCCTGAAATGGCACCTGCGTAGGCGACTTCAAAGCCCACTTTTTCATTGGTCGCCCACTGTGCGTAGGCTTCTAATTTAAATTTATCGCGAAATTTTTGAAAATTCCCCAAAATCTCACTCGAAGGTGTACCCGGATAGCCTGAGAGCATATCCACAC
>DBTO01000175.1 GCA_002307095.1 Sulfurospirillum sp. UBA1314 | reverse complement strand
AAACCCCAACAGGCTTTGTGGTACGGAGAGTTCCTTTGGCGCAAGATGTAAATACAATACAGAAATGATTTTTTAGCGTTACATTTAAAGTTAACATTATCGAAGTAATAGACTTTTTTGGTACAATGAAATTAAAAATTTAGGGGAAGAAAAGATGAGTGAAAAAGAGCTGATTTTGCAAAAATTATCTGTCTTAAAAGCTCAAATCGCACCATATTATCACATCACATCACTTGCTCTTTTTGGCTCAACAGTCAGAGGCGAAGCAACTGAAAAAAGCGATGTGGACGTATTGGTCGATTTTTCTCAAACGCCTGATTTACTGACCTTTATCGAACTCGAAGAAAAACTTAAAATGGCATTGGGAAAAAATGTTGATTTAGTCCCTAAACGAAAACTCCGAGCTGAACTCTCCCAAAATATTCTCAAAGAAGCGATTGCGGTATGAAACGCAATTATCTTTTGTATCTAGATGACATTCTCAAAAGCATTCAAAAGATCGAAACATTCACTGATGGCTATAACTTCGAACGTTTTAAGGCGGATGATAAAACAGTCAGTGCTTGCGTACGTGAACTTGAAGTCATCGGCGAAGCCACCAAACAAATTCCTGATGAAATAGCCTCAAAATACCTTCAAATCCCTTGGTCACTCATGGCAAAAATGCGCGATAAACTCATTCACTGGTACTTCGAAATCGATGAAGAGATTGTTTGGAAAGTGATTACAGAACAGTTTCCGATGTTGAAAACTCAAATAGAGGTGATGAAAAAAGAGTTGGTGGAAGATGAAAGTTAAAAATTCAGCCCAGTCTCTTTTTTATTCATGGAGTTTTATCAAATGAATTTTGAGTTAAATGAATATAAAAATGAACTAGCAGATGATGAAATAATTTCTGATATCAAATCTACTGCTACATCTCTAAATGTTGAATATTTATCAATATCATTGTATAGACAACATGGTAAATATTCTCAAACAGCTATACAAGGTCATTTTGGCACTTGGACAAATGCTTTAAAAATAGCTGGATTAAGATCCGTACGAACACCACAAGAATTAAAACGAATTAGAGATGAAGATTATTTTAAAGATTTATTAAAAATTTCTACCCACTTATTAAAAGATACTGTTACTTTTGAAGAATACAAAATGTATGGAAGCTTTTCAGCTGAGAGTATTTTTAAGAGATATAAAAAATGGGATGATTTCTTAGTTGCAGCAGGGTTACAACCTACAGGTCTTGCTCGACATAAAATAACAGAATTAGAATTATTTGATGAAATAGAATGTATATGGACTAGACTAGGGCGTCAACCTACTTCTACAGATATAATTAATTCAAATATCTCAAAATATTCTCTTGATACTTATAAAAGAAGATTTGGGGGATGGCGAAAAGCATTAGAAGCTTTTGTTTTATATGTCAACTCTAATTTTGATAGTGAATTCAACAACAATATCGTTCTTGAAACAAAAATTGATGATAAATCAGATACTAATAAAATTTTACAAAATAACAACAACAATGATGTATTATTTATTAAAAATAAGAAAACCTCACGAAATATTAATTTAAGACTTCGATTTAAAGTTTTAAATAGAGATAATTTTACTTGCGTTATGTGTGGTGCTTCTCCAGCTAAAAGTTCAAATATTGAATTGCACATTGACCATATAGTTCCGTGGTCAAAAGGTGGTGAAACAGTAATGGATAACTTGCAAACCTTATGTGCAAATTGTAATTTTGGGAAAAGTAATATAACTTGATTAGTAAGCTTTAAAAAACTTTATTATATCGCCTGTTTTCCGCTAAAATACCTTTCCAAAAAATCTTTACATGTAAAGCAAGGAATTTAATTTTATGAACCCACTTATTCCCATTTTAGTCCAAAAAACAGGCATTGCCAAAGAAAATATTATTAACATTTTAAAACTGTTAGAAGAAGGTTCGACCATCCCTTTTATAGCGCGTTATCGCAAAGAGATGACGGGTGGAGCGAGCGATGAACAGCTTCGGGAGTTTGATAGCATTTATGCCTATGCGAAGAAATTGCATGATCGCAAAGAGGAGATTTTACGGCTGATTGCTGAAAAAGCCCAGTTGAGTGACGAGGTGAAAAAAGCGGTTGAAAAGGCGCAAACACTGCAAGAGTTGGAAGACATTTACAGACCGTACAAAGAGAAGAAAAATACCCGTGCGGCATTGGCAATTGCGGCGGGATTGAGTCCATTAGCCGATGTTTTGGAGCGCGCGGAGTTAGAATTAGAGGCGTTTGAGAAGAGGGCGCAGGGTTTTGTGAACGACAAAGTTGGAAGTGTGAAAGAGGCGATTGTTGGAGCGCAAGACATTATCGCGGAGCGTTACAGTGATGATGCGAAAGAGCGTGAATACTGGCGATCACAACTGCATGATTACGCTTCGTTTGAGATCAAAGCATCCAAAACGCTCAAGCCTGATGGACTTTACGCCAAACTGGCGGGTAAAGCTGAGAAAATAGCCTCCATACCATCGCATCGTTACCTCGCAATGATGCGTGGCGTGAGCGAAAAAGAGTTACATGTAAAGATACTGCACGATATGGAAAGAGTGGAAAATGCGATAGAGCGTTACCGCATTCCGCGCAACGCGAGAAGTTCCAAAAGCTATCTTTCGGAAGCCTATTTAGATGGATTTAAACGACTTCTATTTCCCTCGTTAGAACGCGAAATTCATGCGCTTATTAAAGAAAAAGCTGACACACAAGCGATTACGACCTTTGGTAAAAACCTCTCGCAACTGCTCAACACGCCACCCGTTACCAAGCGCGTGATTTTGGGCGTTGACCCAGCGTATCGCACGGGATGCAAACTCGCCGTCGTGGATGAACATGGCACGTACCTCACCCACGCCGTCATCTACCCGACACCGCCTCAAAGTGACTATGAAAAGTCTGCTAAAGTCATTAAAGAGTTTACGCAGAAGTACCACATCACCGCGGTGGCGATTGGCAATGGTACGGGCTCGCGCGAAAGCCAAGAGTTTTTTGCACGGCTGAATCGTGAAGAGGGGCTTAACCTTGCCTATACGGTGGTTTCCGAAGCTGGCGCTTCTATTTATTCCGCTTCTAAAATTGCAACCGAAGAGTACCCCAATCTGGATGTAACGATTCGCGGAGCGATTTCCATCGCGCAACGTCTGCGTGACCCGATGGCAGCCTTGGTGAAGATTGATCCAAAATCTTTGGGCATCGGGCAGTACCAACACGATGTTGACCAAAAACAGCTTGAGAAAAAGCTCAATGAAGTTATCGAAGATTTGGTAAACCGCATCGGTGTTGATCCTAACAGTGCTTCCATTTCTTTGCTCTCCTATGTGGCGGGTGTTGGCGCAAAACTTGCCAAAGCCATTGTTGAACATCGTGAGAGCAAAGGGGCGTTTACATGTAAGTCTGAACTCTTACATGTAAAAGGTTTAGGGGCGAAAGCCTACGAGCAATGCGCAGGATTTTTCCGTATCCGCGAGGGCAAAAGTGTGCTCGATAATACAGGCGTTCACCCTGAGAGTTATGCGACTGCGCAGAAGCTTTTAGCGCGCGCTGATTTGGCGACACTTTCCAAAGAGCAGATTATCGCGTTAGCCAAAGAGCAAGGCATTGGTGAAGTAACGCTTCAAGATATTATTGCCGAACTTTTAAAGCCGGGATTTGACCCAAGGGAGAGCTTGCCACCGATTGCCTTTCGCTCAGATCTGACGGATATTAGTGAACTCAGTGAAGGCTCCATCGTCTCAGGCGTGGTGCGAAACATTGCCGATTTTGGGGCATTTGTGGACATTGGGCTGAAAAATGATGGACTCATTCACATCTCGCAGATGAGCGACAAACGCATCGCGCATCCGTTAGAAGTGCTCAGCATCAACCAGCAATTAACGCGAATTCGTGTCATCGAAGTGGACAAAGAAAAAGGTAAAGTGAGCCTGAGCCTCAAAGAGATTTAGGCGTTACATGTAAAGCTTAGCGTTGGGAGAGTGTTTTCGCAAGCGCTCTTCGAATGCGCTCGTACTGCCCATCAATAGGGTGTCCTTGGGATTCGAGGATGACAAGTGATTTTTCGGTTTCGCTAAAACGTCGCTCCCAGACGTAAATCTCTTTTTGCTTATTGGAAAGGGTAAGTTCGAGCTCTTTGCGTGATTTTTGAAGCTTTGTTTTTTGATTTAGGAGAGACTCTTCTTTTCGGTAAAGTTGCGCTACCAAACTTCTGCGATCAAAATTTTTCTCTTCGCCATTTTCTAAAAACTTGACCTCTTTAGCATCGGTTGCTTCGAGTTTTTCGAGCGTCAAGCGCGTTTGTTCTACTTTTTCTTCGATCTCTTTAAGGTTCTCGTGCTCTTTTTTGATCTGCTGGCTGATCTCTTTGGATTCACTGCGGTGGTGGTCGAGTTTTTTCTTGATAATAGCAATATCGTTGCGTCTATCGTAGAGCGTTTGCTTTGATTTTTTAAATTGAATCATCGTTGAGCGAATGGTGGTCATATTCCACGCGCGCTTGCTTTCATCTAAAATCGGGTTGGGTTTGTAACGGTTTCCTTTTGCATCGATGGTTTCGTGAATGCCAAAGTGGCTCAGAAAATCAATCGCTTTTTTCTCTTGATTGGAAAAATGGAGCAAAATATTTTCTGCGATTAGCATCATCATATCTTCAAACACTTCACGCAAAATAAAATAACTCAGCCCTCGAATACTGCGCAAATCTTCGAGCTCACTTGATTCGATGACAACGATATCAGCGAGGTTTACGAAGGTGGGGATGAAGAGATTTTTGAATTCCATCGGGTTTATTTTTTTGATATTGAGCGTGCTTTCAATGGCAAAAGGAAGCAGGGCTATCAAACGCTCTTTATGCTCATCGTTGGGGAAAAACTGCTTTTTGTAAGATGCGAGTGTTTCAAGTGGAATGCCGCACGCTCGGCGGTCGGTGCAATTTTCAGGAAGCGTGACTTGAAAATAGCGCTTGATGTAGATTTCATTGTCGGTGTAAAGAAAAAGATCCGAGGCATTGAGATCGACTTTATTGGCGAATTTTTCGTGCAAAACATCAATATACGAGGTATAACGTTTGGGAAGTTTACAATGCTCTAGAGCAGAGATAATCGGTTCAAGATCTTCTTCTTCAAAACGGTAAAGCACATCCAAGAAAAGGTAACGATTGGGATCGAATTGTGCTAAAAACTGATCAATGACGGTTTCGACGTGATTAAATGATTCTTCCATGACTTCCCTGCTGACACAAAATCGGTCTTATTGTATCCAAAAAGAATAAAATTCTGATAACTTATTTCATATTCTTCAGATGTTCGATACAGGCGTAGCCCATCGCTAAAATACTCTCTTTGGAGTTTCCTCCAAGATGCGGTGTGCAGACAAGATTGGGTAGGTCGATGAGTTCCCAGTCTTGGACAGGTTCTACCGTAAAAGCTTCCAGTCCTGCACCTGCGATTTCGCCCGTTTTGAGTGCCACTTTAAGCGCTTCTTCATCGATGATGCCGCCACGTGCGGTGTTGATGATAAACGCGCTTTTTTTCATCGCTTTAAATTCATCGGTAGAAAAGAGGTTTTGACTTCCAGTAGTGAGCGGCAGATGAATAGAGATGATGTCGGCTTCTTCTAAGATGCGCTCTTTGCTTGCGAACGTGATGCCATATTTGTGAGCTTCCTCTGCATTTTGCGTACGGTTGCAGACGAGAATTTTGCAGTGAAAAGGGCTTAAAAGCTCAATCAAACGTTTGGCGATGTTTCCAAAGCCAAACAGACCGATGGTTTTACCACTCAGCTCACTTCCGCCATTCACTTTCCATGTATGCTGTTTCAAAAGTGTGGTTGCAACATGAAGGTTGCGGATGAGCGAGAGCATCAATGAAAGGGTGATCTCGGCGACCGAATTGCTGTTGGTTCCACCACTCCAACCCAGTTTTACCCCTCTTTTTTGCATCGCATCAAGGTCAAGATTGTCCAGTCCGACTCCGTAACGTGAGAGGATTTTAAGCTTGGGGCATGCGCTTAAGATCTCATCGTCTATCTCTTCACGTCCAACGATTGCTCCATCGACATCGTGCAAAAAAGTGATCATATCTTCTTTGGTTTTAAGCGTGTTGTCCGCGTTGTGTTTGACCTCTTGGAAATGAAAGGTAAGCTCGTTCATCAGCTCACGTGAGCGCGAAAAAAGAGGGGTAATCACGGCAATTTTCATGGAATTTTCCTTTTACATGTAAAGAGTCTAACGTGAAAAAGTATAGCATGCTTTTTTCAAACTTTTGTGAGAAGATTGATCATTTTTTGTTAATCTGCTATTTACTTTGAAAAGATACAATCAGAGAATTATTATCAATAAAGGAATTCTATGAAACAACTTCTACTTCTCATCGCGCTTATTTTGCCTTTTGGACTGTTTGCTGACACGTTGAAAGAGGGCTCAGTGATTGAAGCGCCTGTCATTAAAGATCAGTTTGAAAAAACGGTTAACATTACACCACAAACCAAGCAGATTATCATCGCTTACACCAAATCTCAAGGCGATGTGATGAAAGCTTTTTTTGAAGCCAATCCAAATTACCTTAGTGAGAACAGTGCGTTGTACTTTATGGATGCAACTGCTGTGCCAAGTCTTGTTATGAGCATGTTTATGATGCCAA
>DBTO01000172.1:5924-10121 GCA_002307095.1 Sulfurospirillum sp. UBA1314 | reverse complement strand
CGTTTTGCAAATAGCAAATATACGCTTCCACCGGCAAGTTATAAATCGTAGAAAGTGCGTCTTGATAGAGCTTCACCTGAGCTTGGTGCTTTGTGCTCTGCTTTTTCGAGCTTTTATAATCAATAACAATAATACGATCTGGAAATTCAAGCAAAAGATCGATCTGTTTACGCTCTTTTTGATAAATCAGCGGTTGTTCTTTATAGACTTTTGCACCCTCTATCAACTCCAAAAAGGCTTTACAAGAAATGAGCTTTTCACCTCTTTGATAGATCGCTTGCAGTGTCGTTTCATCCAAAAGCGGTGCAAAACGGTTTTGCAGTGCAATATAAGCCCTCTTGAGCGAAGATTCATCAAAACTGTCTAACATCTCCAACAAATAGTGCTGTGCAATTCCAAAGGTAATAGAAGCGATCTCTGCACTCTCACCCTCAACATCTGGTGTACTTACCACCTCTTGCGCACCATAACGCTTAGGCTCATAGACACGCATCGTGCTTGGCATAAGCGGTGTCTCTTTTGTTGAAACACCTATCACGCCTCGCTCTGTGGTGCTTAACTCCAACATCTCAAACGCACTGTTTTGCGCTTTGGCACAGACAAAGAGTGAACGTTTGGCTCTGGTAAAAGCGACATAAAGCGCATTGAGCCGATCTTCAACCATCAAGACACTTTCTTGCTCTTTGGCTTTGGCATAGACTGCATCAATGGCTTCTCTGCCACCCATGCTCAAGTAAAGCCCTTTAATGTCTACCTCACCGTAGCTAAATAAAATCGTATCGCTTCGGTTGTTGTCACGACTTAGGCGATCACATACGATGACATGCTCAAACTCCAAGCCTTTGGACTTGTGAACCGTTAATACACGAAGCCCATCCACATCTTCACTTTTGGCTTCATCGCTCAGGTCATCCAGCGCAAATAAAAAGCTCTCGATCTCTTCATAACGACTCGCCACTTCAAGGAAACTGAGCAAATCCGCACTGCCATCAAACAGCCCATAGGTTTTGATGATTTTCTCTACTAAAACCAATGGCGTTGCATCTAAATCCCAACCGCTACGAGAGAGTGGTGTCTCCCACGTCCTGCCACAAAGCGCTAGAAACGTTGCTTTGTAGAGCTCATCGCCAAAGTAGAGGTATTTCAGCAGTGCAATGATGGCTTTGATGGAGCGAACTTCGATGAGTTTTAGCGTCGCTTCCAGTCTTACATGTAAAGCGGGAAACTGCTCTTGCACCAACGCTTTAAACACTTTGGCATCTTTGTTCGTATGCACCAAAAGCGCAATGTCTTTAGGCTTGACACCCTCTTTTAGCAGCATCCCAATCGCCTCTAAAACAGAGGGCTCAATCGCCTCTTCAATCCGCACATTGATATACCCCTCACCCGTGGCTTTGGCAACCTTTTGGGACTCATAACCTTTGATTTTACATGTAAAGATTTCATTGACAAAATTAACAACTTGCTCACTACTTCGATAATTTGTATCGAGCGCATTGACGTCTAAATGCAAACTCTTTTTAGCGTACCCAAAGAGTTCTTTAGCCCCACCGCGAAATCGGTAGATCGACTGCTTTACATCGCCCACAAAAAAGAGTGTTTTAAACTCCTTCACACCCTGCCCTGCACGTATCTCTTCAATGAGTGGCAGAAGAATCTGATACTGCACAATGCTCGTATCTTGAAACTCATCGATCAGCAAATGCTCAATGACGCCATCAAGACGAAAATAGAGAAAATCTTTGCTGATCTCTTGGCGTAAAAGCGTGTAAAGCAGATTGGTTACGTCATCAAAACGAAGCTCGCCAAACTCACCCATCAAAGCTCTGAGGCTCTCATCGTAGATCGCAAAAAGTTTGCCCAGTTGTCCTAAAAAATACGCCTCTTTGGCATTGACATGCTCGTTCAAAGCCTGTTTGAGTTCTCGCAAAAGCGCATCGGTTGTTTCGTTAGCATACTTTTTATAGTCCCAATACCCAAAATCTTCACGCTCCAAATATTTCTTGGAAAGCAGATCGCTCAGGGTTTCCGCTTTCAGTGTTGTAAGCCCACGCGCGGAAAGTCCACTTTGCTCAAAATAGTCTCTGATACGCTCTAGTATGTCTAAACATGGTTTTAAGGATGGGTAATGCCCTTCATCTAAAGTGCTAATATCAAGCTCTGATTTTTTCTGATACAGCATATTGAGCAGGCTAAAGAGATCGCCCAGTTTTTTATCTTCGTTGATGCTAAAAGCAATCAGGGCATTGTAGAGATTTTTGCTTTTGCACCCTTTGATAAAGCGTTCCACCAACTCCTCATCGAGCCCATTTTGCCCTACTTTAAAATCAGGTTGCAAGCCTACATGTAACGCAAAATGACGCAAGATAAGCGAAAAGAAAGAATCTAGCGTTGAGATTTTGATGTCCGCTTGTAGCAACGTCTGCATGACACGCTCTTTTTCACGAATCAACGTCTCTTTAGATTTGCCCGTTTGCACACAAATAGCCTCTAACTCATCTTTGCTTTCTAAGTGTTTGAGCGTCTCAAAGATGCGCGTTTTCATCTCTGCCGCAGATTTGTTGGTAAAAGTGAGTGCGACGATTTTTTGAGGATTGGCACCCATAAACAGAAGTGAGAGGTAGCGAACACTCAGCGCAAAGGTTTTTCCACTTCCAGCACTGGCTTCAAGGGCTAAATAAGGACTCAAATTCATATCTGCTCCTCTCGTCCGCACAACTGCACATACGGGCAAAGCCTGCAATGCTTTATTTCATCACACAGCTCATACCCATTGATCGGTTTAGAAAGTTCAGAGAGCTTTACATGTAGAAGTGCTTTTTTCTCTTCTAAGAAGTTTTCAGGGACTAAAACACCTTCTTTTAAGTCGTAATAATAAACGCCACCAACCTTGCCCAAAGCACTTACAATGAGTTCGTAAAAGACCAGCTGAAAATCGGTAGTACTCTCGAGTGTTCGCTCACTCGTCGTAGGCACTTTGCCACTTTTGTAGTCGATGACAAACAGTTCATCCCCTTTTTGATCGATACGGTCGATCTGCCCCTCGAGCATAAACTCACCGTAAGGCACATTATGCGAAAACTCTTTTTTGAAAACGCGAAAGCCCTCATCAAAGCGACTGATTTCATTTTGCATAAACGGTTTCAGCTTTTGAAGCCAGACATCGACAAAATAGCCCCAAACCTCATGGTGATTGTTCTCTTTTAAAAGCGTTTCAAGTTTGGCGTACAGGCTTTTTTCGTCTAATAATACATTATCACATATCGCATCTTCGAGCACTTTATGCAGCGCAATACCTATCGTTTGCTCGTCGATTTGAGTGCTTGGCATCTTCGCCTCTTTTAGTCTGGCAATGTAACGAAAGTAAAACTGACGTTTACATGTAAGCAGTGTTTTAAGCTTTGTTGCCGAAAGGGGAAACGCTTTAAGATCATAAGGTGCGTCGATAAAAGGCAGATCGTAAAGATTTTTCGAAGCATTGACATCAAAAAGAAGCGGTTGCAAGGCTTTTTCATCCGCCATAAAGGTGGTATTAAAGCCAAGCTCATCCAAAAAGCGTGATGGCATACTGGTCTCATTTTTCACATAGGCAATGGCGATTTTCTGAGCCTTAGAGAAAAGCTGATGGTAGTAATAGCGTTGTAAATTTTCTCGATCTCTCTTGGTAGGAAGTCCCGCATGCGCGCGGACAGCTGAGGAGAGAAACAGGTCTTTTTGGCTCCGCTTTGGCACAAACTCATCGTTAAAGTCAAGAACAATAACACCTTTGTACGCCACACCTCTGGTTTCAAGCACACCGAGTACGGTTACCTTCCCACCTCTGACATCATCTTGACTCAGTACGGCAAGACGATTTAAGAAAAGTTTCGTGACTTGCTCAAAACGAAGTGTGGGTGCGTGTTTCAAAAAGTGGGTAAAGGCAAAAAAAGCTTCTTGAAAGAGAGGGTTTTGCTGCTCTTTTGCGTCGCAGGAAAGCAATGTTTCAAAAAAATTCATCGCCGTTTCGCTGGAGATTTTTTGATGCCAAATCTCTTTACATGTAACCATGATTTCAGGCTCTATTTTTAAGCGAGCAAGTCGGAGATGGTCTTCGATCTCGTCATTGCGCATCGCCTTTTCAAGAGCACTGAGTTTTTGATAAAATTGGCTCTGTTTCAAGCTGATACCCATCGCAAAGTTGAGATTGTGCCATGTATC
>DBTO01000172.1:3241-5691 GCA_002307095.1 Sulfurospirillum sp. UBA1314 | reverse complement strand
CAAAGTTGAGATTGTGCCATGTATCAAACGGGCGCAATACTTCAGCGAATCGTTCATCGGGTAAAATGACCACGATCTCTTCGGGACGCAAACCCTCTTCGACAAACTGAGCGATAGCACTTTGCACATAGCCCATTTGTGCGAGACGAGAGGAGAAGCCATACACTTGAATATCTTGCTTGGAGGCATTTTGAGGCTTTACATGTAAAATTTCTTTCGTGGAGAGGTTGATCTCATAGGTGTTGTTTTGCTCTAACACTATTCCAAACTCAGCAAACAGTAACGCCATTTTTTGATTGTACGCACTGATTGTAACGTTTACATGTAAAGAAATCAGCGCTGCGATTTGGCTCAAAAGTTCCACTTCAAAACGGCTCAAAAAGCCCTCTAAATGGATGCGAACAGCACCCAGTGAGCGAATATACGCAACATTGAGCTCATAGCATTCAGGAAGCGTGATGCGGTCATACAACGCGTGCTTGGAGAGAAGCGCTTTGTAGTGTTTAAGCAAGGTCTGAAGCACCTCTAAATGCTCTGCGTAGTGCTCATACGTATCAGCACTCATAAGCGTTTCAAGTGCGACTTTTTCATGGCTCAGCTCTTCAAAAAAACGAAACAGATAGGTGGAGTTTTTCAAAAAGGTAAAAAATTCACGCTCAATGTACAAAAGCTCAAACTTGGTAAATCGTGAAGCCTCTTGCATCAAAAGAACGCGCATATCTTCATCGACTAAAGAGTGGTGTGGCACAAGAACCGCTTTTTGCTCTAACTCAGCAATAGTAATGGCTTTGGGAAGAAGGGTATTGGCGTCTAAAAAAGTATCGTAAAAAGAGCGTACGGCTCTACTGGTCGCAAAAACTTCTAACATCTTCCCTCACTTCATCTGATAATTCACATTATAACAAAGCAAAGATTTAAGATGGATTTTTATGTCAAAATGAAAGGTGCGGCAAGATTACAGACTATCTTACCGCGGATTATTAAGAAGATAAAGGGGACTTATTGTGCTGCGTAGGCTTCATTTTTATGATAGCCTTTAAATTCGCCTCGTTCTATTTTACTCAAAATCTGCCAACGACCCGGTTTATTAATTTCAAAAGGACCGAAGGTATAATTTCCATTTTCAACTTTTGAAGGGTTGAATTGCTTGTTTTCTTTGTTACTATCAGGACGTGAGAGCATCATTGTCATCTTTGCATCATTGATAGGTGCTCCACTCTTATCGGTGAGCGTTAACGTAATGCTGTTTTGTCCCATTTCAAACTTTTCTGTTGAATAGGCAAGATCAAATTTGGCATTGAATTTTTCTTGAAGTTCTAAAATCGTGTTGATAGAATGATCTACTTGTTGGTATTTTTCCATATAAAAAGTATCCATCTCAACAGGATTATCGACTGCGATCTTAACCGTAAAACCACACGCAACCACACAACCAAGAATCATCCCTATGACGACATAAGGGTAGTAACTACGTTCATTTTTTACATTATCCACGGCTTTTTATCCTTTTATAAATGATGAATACAACAACAAAAGCCATAAAACCATACAAAAGAAGACGTACAATATTCATCGTTGTTTTATTGGCACTTCCAATCGCACTCTCTAACTCAATTTTACGGTAAGCTGCGATCTCTTCAACCAGTTCGGCATACCCGTTCAGCAATGCAGGACCGACACTGACCTCTTTCTTCTTAGACGTCAGTAAGGGAATAATCGTCCCCTTCCATGGAAGAGGTGAGAGAAGTGCTTCCCTGTCAAACTCTTTTTCAAGTCCTAAAGAATGGTACACATCTACCTTTTGATCTGCTTGAAAAAGTGTCAAAAGCGCATAAGGAGGTGTAAGGTCTTTGGCAAAGTTTTGCTCATAAGTGAGAATATTTTCACCTTCACCGCTTTTTTTAGCAATCAAAATGACTTTAACACCACTTTTTGCAAAGAGTTCACTGCCCATCTCTTCTATCTTTTGAGCTGTTTTCTCTTCTAAAATGTCATCATAGATAACAAAATCCTTGGCAAAAACCAACATAGGGAGCAATGTAAGAAGGCAAAGAAGCCAAAGCTTCTTTGCCTTTACATGTAATAAGGTCTTCATTAACCGATGAACAAATGGTTTGGAGTCAATACTGCCCACGCTGTAATAGCGGCCATGAGAACCAATCCAAGAGCAATGATTTTATCCATATTTTCAGCCATGTTATGCCCCTTATTTTGCTATAACTTTTTGATTCGCATTTGCAGCATCTTTCATTTGAAGTGCTTGCGGATCAGTAATCTTATAAGGTTTGTCAGCAACGGCTTGTTGTGCTTTTAAACCAAAGAATGTTAACACCCCAAGGATAGAAAGCAACAACACCGTTGCGATCAACATCCCTGTAATACCATTTAACCCAAATACGTTTCTATTTGTATTTTCCATTGAGGAATCCTTACTTCGCTAAAGAGCTGAC
>DBTO01000172.1:0-2885 GCA_002307095.1 Sulfurospirillum sp. UBA1314 | reverse complement strand
TGCCTAAGACATTGACAACAAATTTTGCATTACCATAAACGCTAAGATCGGGCGCACTTCCTGCCATTCCTTTACCATCCTCACCATGACACGCGGCACATGTTGCCCATAAGGCACGACCTGTCTCAACAAGTGCAGGATTTTTGGTTTTTTTAACAGACGAAACTTCTTGCATAACATAGGCCGCAACAGCTTGTGCACTCTCAGCATCCAAAAGTCCTGCTGGCATTTCGCCAAGAGGATAATTTGAACCTTTTGCACCACCGAGAATGGAAGCTACAATCGCTGCTTCATTACCCCATTTTGAGAGGTTAAGTGCTTTGCCATTCATACCATCACCTGTAACACCATGACATGGTGCACATTGTACCAAGAAAACGCCTTCACCCATACTCATAAGGGTTGCTTTATCAGGATTTGCAAATTTGCTCTCAAATTTTGTATTGAAGCTTTTAACCTCTTGATTGTACTCACCCAGTTGTGAATAACTCGCAAGAGGATAGCCTGCAAGAAAGTACCATGCTGCCCACACGATAGTTCCTACAAAGGAGAGTGCCCAACCAATAGGGAGTGCATTTTTATATTCACCGATACCATCCCAATTCTCTTTTGCTAACTCACCACTACCTTTATCGGTTTTCATTTGTTTCAAATACTTACCAATAACAAAAGCACTGAGAATTATAATTGCTGCTGCACCAAGCAATGATAACGCATTTACATTGTCATTCAGCCAATTCATTTATTGCTCCTCTTTATTCTTTCTCTTTGTTTGATGGAGTACGGGTTTCAATCGGAGCATCATCAATACTATCATGCAATGCAATATTTCCATATTGCTCGTAGTTTCGCGTACCTTTTTTTTCAGCTCTGTAAAGGTGATACAAATAGCTGTACATCATCACGACCAAAAAAACTGTTGCTGCCACATACGCATATGCTTGAATCTCTCGAATTGTTTCCATACTCACCGTTAACACCTTATTTTAAGCTATTGAGATAGGCAATAAGTGCCACAATCTCTTTGATCTCGCCGCGTTTAAATGCCTCTTTTACCTCTTGGCTTTTCATATCTGCAACAATAAGTGCTGCTTCTTCCATGACCGCTTTTTTAGCCTCTTCATGGGTACCAAGTTTAGGCATATCCGGTTGATCATAAGGCGTGTTGAACACTTTTTTAACCGTGAATGCTTCTGCATAAGCTGTATCAATATCAGCAGTGTTTTTAAACATATGTTTATATGCTGGCATAATAGAACCAGGCACGACACTGATAGGATCAGACATATGATACTCATGCCAATCACTTGTACGGTAGTTACCAACTCTCATCAAATCAGGTCCAGTTCTTTTTGAACCCCAAAGGAATGGTCTATCATACGCGTATTCACCACTTAAAGAGTACATACCATAACGGTCTGTCTCAGATTTGAAAGGACGAACCAATTGTGAATGACACGCATTACAGCTGTCTTTAATATAAACTTGACGGCCTGCTAATTCAAGCACCGTATAAGGTTTTGTACCGACTACTGGACGTGCTGTCTCCATAAAATCAGGTAAAATTGTTACAGCACCTGCATATGCAATCACCAAAAATACACCTACCGCAAAAAAGAATGGGTTTCTTTCTAACCAATGAAACATAATCCTATCCTCCTTTTACGCTGCCATAGGTGAAGCATTTTGAGGCTCAGACTCAATAGCTTTACTTGCAGTCATTGTTTTATACATATTGTAAGTGAACATGAAGAAACCGATAAGGTACAATAAACCACCCGTTGCACGAATTGCATAGTATGGAATAAGAACTGTTACGGTATCAATAAATGAGTAAGCAAGGTTACCAAATTGATCCGTCGCTCTCCACATCATACCTTGCGTAATACCTGCAACCCACATACTTGAAAAATAAAGTACGATACCGGTTGTTTGAATCCAAAATTGTGCTTCGATCAATTTTTTACTGTAAATTTCACGTTTAAACATACGAGGAGCCATATGGAACAATGCTGCCATTGTCATAAAGCCAACCCAGCCAAGCGTACCATCATGAACGTGTCCAGGAATCCAGTCTGTAAAGTGCGCAAGGGCATTAACAGATTTGATAGATAAGATTGGACCTTCAAGTGTACTAAACATATAGAATGTTGAAGCAAAAATCATCAATTTGACTAATGGATTCTCTTTAAGTTGACCCCATTGTCCTTTCATCGTAAGGAGAATGTTGATCGCACTACCCCATGAAGGAAGAATCAAGATAATTGAGAAGATTGAACCCATTGTTTGTACCCAATCAGGAACGGTTGAGTAAATAAGGTGGTGTCCACCTGCCCAAAGGTAAACGAACATCAAGCCCCAGAAAGAGAGAAGGGAAAGTTTATAAGAGAAAACCGGTTGACCAGACTCTTTTGGTAAAAAGTAATAGATCATTGCAATAATAGGTACTGTGAAAACAAATGCTACCGCATTGTGTCCATACCACCATTGAACCATCGCATCATTTGAGCCTGCATACATGGAAACAGAGTGATACCATTTTCCTGTACCTGCAACAAAATAGGTTGGAACTTCCATGTTATTGAAAAGGTATAACATAGCAACGCCCAAGAAACTTGCTATAAAGTACCAAATAGAGATGTAAAGCGTCTTCTCACGTCTAATACCAATGAGACCAAAAATATTAAGACCCCAAAGTACCCAAACGACGACAACAAGAATGTCCAAAGGCCACTCAAGTTCTGCATACTCTTTTGAAGTAGAAATACCCATAAAAAGGGAAACAACTGCAATAACCATTAAAATCATATAAAGCCAGAAGTGAAGCTTTGAAATGAACATTAAGAATGGTGATTCTGCCAATGAAACCTTGAGTACTCTTTGCC
>DBTO01000171.1 GCA_002307095.1 Sulfurospirillum sp. UBA1314 | reverse complement strand
CGTATTTATTTAACGAAGTGCAAGTTTAATCAAAATATACTTAAATACTACTTAAATTAAGTGTACTATAAGCTTTTAAGAAGTTCGATTCCATCGTTTTGCAAATAACAAATATACGCCTCCACAGGCAAGTTATAAATCGTAGAAAGTGCATCTTGGTAGAGCTTCACCTGAGCTTGGTGCTTGTCACTCTGCTTTTTCGAGCTTTTATAATCAATAACAATAATACGATCTGGAAATTCAAGTAAAAGATCGATCTGCTTGCGCTCTTTTTGATAAATGAGTGGTTGTTCTTTATAGATTTTTGCTCCTTTTATCAAATCCAAAAAGGCTTTACAAGAAATGAGTTTTTCACCCCGCTGATAGATCGCTTGCAGAGTTGACTCATCCAACAGTGGTGCAAAACGGTTTTGCAGTGCGATGTAAGCACGCTTCAGTGAAGGCTCATCAAAACTATCAAGCATCTCCAACAAGTAGTGCTGTGCTATTCCAAAGGTGATAGAAGCAATCTCAGCGCTTTCACCCTCTTCCTCAGGTGTATTTGCCACCTCTTGCGCACCATAACGCTGAGGCTGATAGACACACATCGTAGTTGGAATAAGCGATGTCTCTTTGGTAGAAACACCGATCACACCTCTCTCTGTTGTGCTCAGATCCAGCATTTCAAACGCACTGTTTTGCGCTTTGGCACAGACAAACAGTGACCGCTTGGCTCGTGTGAAAGCCACATACAACGCATTGAGCCTATCTTCATACATTAAGATGCTCTCTTGCTCTTTGGCTTTGGCATACACGGCGTCGACCGATTCTCTGCCACCCATCGTGAGGTAAAGCCCTTTGATGTCTACCTCATCGTAGCTAAATAAAATCGTATCGCTTCGGTTGTTGTCGCGACTGAGGCGATCGCACACGATGACATGCTCAAACTCCAAGCCTTTGGATTTATGAACGGTTAAAACACGCAAACCATCCACATCTTCGCTTTTAGCTTCATCGCTTAAATCATCTAGCGCAAATAAAAAACTCTCGATCTCTTCGTAACGGCTCGCAACCTCTAAGAAACTGAGCAGATCAACGCTACCATCAAACAGTCCATAGGTTTTAATGATTTTTTCGACCAAAACAAGTGGCGTCGCATCTAAATCCCACCCGTTACGAGAAAGCGGTGTCTCCCACGTCTTGCCGCAAAGAGCTAGGAATGTTGCTTTGTAGAGTTCATCGCCAAAGTAGAGGTATTTAAGCAAAGCAATAATGGCTTTGATGGAGCGCACTTCAATGAGTTTCAAGGTCGCCTCAAGCCTTACATGTAAAGCGGGAAACTGCTCTTGCACCAACGCTTTAAAGACTTTGGCATCTTTGTTCGTATGCACCAAAAGAGCAACGTCTTTGGGCTTGACACCCTCTTTTAAAAGCAAAGAAATCGCCTCTAAAACAGAAGGCTCAATCATTTCTTCAATGCGCACATTGATGTAGCCCTCACCCGTGGCTTTGGCAACCTTTTGTGGCTCATACCCTTTGATTTTACATGTAAAGATTTCATTGACAAAATTAACAACTTGCTCGGTACTTCGATAATTCGTATCGAGCGCATTCACCTCTAAATGCAAACTCTTTTTGGCGTACCCAAACAGCTCTTTAGCACCACCGCGAAATCGGTAGATCGACTGCTTCACATCGCCCACGAAAAAGAGCGTTTTAAAGTCCTTCACGCCCTGTCCTGAGCGTATCTCTTGGATAAGTGGCAGAAGAATCTGGTACTGTACGATGCTCGTGTCTTGAAACTCATCGATCAGCAGATGCTCTATCACCCCATCAAGGCGAAAATAGAGAAAATCTTTGCTGATCTCTTGGCGCAACAGGGTGTAAAGCAGATTGGTCACGTCATCAAAACGAAGCTCACCATACTCGCCCATCAGAGCTCGCAGACTCTCATCATAGATCGCAAAGAGTTTGCCCAGTTGCCCTAAAAAGTACGCCTCTTTGGCATTGACATGTTCGTTTAACGCCTGCTTGAGTTCTCGCAAAAGCGCATCGGTTGTCTCATTAGCATACTTTTTATAATCCCAATAGCCAAAGTCTTCACGCTCCAGATACTTCTTAGTAAGCAGATCAGCCAGTGTCTGCGCTTTGAGTGTCGCCAGCCCACGCGCGGAGAGTCCACTTTGTTCAAAGTAATCTCTAATGCGTTCTAAAATATCTAAGCATGGCTTCAAAGAGGGGTAATGTCCCTCATCTAAAGTGCTAATATCAAGCTCTGATTTTTTCTGATACAGCATATTCAGAAGACTAAACAGGTCATTTAATTTTTTATCTTCGTTGATACTAAAAGCAATCAGTGCATTGTAGAGATTTTTGCTTTTGCACCCTTTGATGAAACGTTCCACAAGCTCCTCATCGAGCCCATTTTGCCCTACTTTGAAGTCGGGTTGCAAGCCTACATGTAATGCAAAATGGCGCAAAATTAGGGAGAAAAAAGAGTCCAGTGTCGAAATTTTGATGTCCGCTTGCAGCAAGGTTTGCATCACACGCTCTTTCTCAAAGAGTAGTGTCTCTTTGGACTTGCCCGTTTGCACGGCAATCGCTTCTAATTCATCTTTACTTTCAAGGTGTTTCAGCGTCTCAAAGATGCGCGTTTTCATCTCTGCCGCAGATTTGTTGGTAAAGGTGAGTGCGACAATCTTTTGAGGATTCGCGCCCATAAAGAGAAGTGAGAGATAGCGCACGCTCAGCGCAAAGGTTTTTCCACTTCCAGCACTGGCTTCGAGTGCCAAATAAGGACTGAGATTCATATCTGCTCCTCGCGTCCACACAACTGCACATACGGGCAAAGCCTGCAATGCTTGATCTCGTCGCACAGCTCGTAGCCATTGATCGGTTTAGAGAGCTCTTGTAGCTTTACATGTAAAAGCGCTTTCTTCTCTTCAAGGAAGTTTTCGCTCACTAAAACACCCTCTTTGAGATCGTAGTAATAAACGCCTCCAACAGTACCAAGTGAGCTTGCGATGTACGCGTAAAAGACCAGTTGAAAATCAACTGTTCCCTCAAGCGAACGCTCCGTCGTCGTAGGCACTTTGCCACTTTTGTAGTCGATGACAAACAGCGCATCTCCTTTTTGATCGATGCGATCAATCTGCCCTTCGAGCATAAAATCACCGTAGGGCACATTATGCGAAAACTCTTTTTTGAAAACGCGAAAGCCCTCTTCAAAACGTGCCACTTCATTCTCCATAAACGGGCGAAGTTTTTGAAGCCATACATCGACAAAATAGCCCCATACTTCATGGTAATTGTTCTCTTTCAAAAGCATTTCAAGTTTAGCGTACAGGCTTTTTTCGTCCATGAGCGCTTCATCGCATATCGCATCTTCGAGCACTTTATGAAGCGCAATGCCTATCGTTTGCTCGTCGATTTGAGTGCTTGGCATCTTCGCCTCTTTGAGTCTGGCAATGTAGCGAAAATAAAACTGGCGTTTACATGTAAGAAGCGTTTTAAGCTTTGTCGCCGAGAGAGGGAACTGCTTGAGATCATAAGGTGCATCGATGAATGGCTGATCATAAAGATTTTTAGGAGCATTTACTTCAAAGAGAAGCGGTTGCAGTGCTTTCTCATCTGCCATAACCGTTGTATTGAACCCAAGCTCATCCAAAAAGCGTGAAGGCATGGTCGTCTCATTTTTGACATAAGCGATAGCAATCTTTTGCCCACGAGAGAAGAGCTGATGGTAGTAGTAGCGTTGTAAATTCTCTCGATCCCTTTTGGTGGGAAGTCCCGCGTGTGCGCGAACTGACGAGGAGAGAAAAAGGTCTTTTTGACTTCGCTTTGGCACAAATTCGTCGTTAAAATCTAAAACAATGACACCTTTGTAGCTCACTCCTCTGGTTTCCAGCACGCCTAAAACCGTCACTTTCCCACCCCTGACATCATCTTGCGTAAGGACTGCAAGGCGGTTTAAAAGCAGTTTGGTCACTTGCTCAAAACGAAGAGCAGGGGCATGTTTTAAAAAGTGGGTAAAGGCAAAAAAAGCTTCTTGAAAGAGAGGATTTTTCTGCTCTTTGGCATCGAAAGCGAGGAGCTTTTCAAAGAAATTCATCGCCGTTTCACTGGAGACTTTTTGATGCCAAATCTCTTTACATGTAACCATGATTTCAGGCTCAATTTTTAAACGCGCAATGCGGAGATGATCTTCGATCTCGTCATTGCGCATTGCTTTTTCAATGGCACTCAGTTTTTGATAAAACGGACTCTGCTTCAAACTTATGCCCATCGCAAAGTTGAGATTGTGCCATGTATCGAAGGGACGTAGCACTTCAGCAAAACGCTCATCGGGCAAAATGACCACGATCTCTTCGGGACTCAAGCCCTCTTCGACAAACTGGGCAATGGCACTTTGAACATAGCCCATTTGCGCGAGACGTGATGAGAAACCGTAGGCTTGAATAGCTTGTTTGGAAGTGTTTTGAGGCTTTACATGTAAAATCTCTTTCGTGGAGAGATTGATCTCATAGGTGTTGTTTTGCTCCAATGCAATGCCAAAATCTGCAAACAATAACGCCATTTTTTGATTGTAAGCACTAATCGTAACGTTTACATGTAAAGGAATCAGTGTGGCAATTTGGCTGAGAAGTTCTACTTCAAAACGGCTTAAAAACCCTTCTAAATGAATACGAACAGCGCCCAGTGAGCGAATGTATGCAACATTGAGTTCATAGCATTCAGGAAGCGTGATGCGATCATACAGTGCGTGTTTGGAGAGAAGTGCTTTATAGTGCTTTAGAAGCGTTTGCAACACTTCCAAGTGCTCTGCGTAGTGCTCGTACGTATCAGCGCTCAACAACGCATCCAGTGCGACTTTTTCATGGCTAAGCTCTTCAAAAAAACGAAACAGATAGGTGGAGTTTTTCAAAAAGGTAAAAAATTCACGCTCAATGTAGAGAAGTTCAAACTTGGTAAAGCGAGAGGCTTCTTGCATCAGAAGTACTCGCATATCTTCATCAACCAATGAGTGATGTGGTACCAAAACAGCTTTTTGCTCTAGTTCTGCAATGGTAATGGCTTTGGGAAGAAGAGTGTTTGCGTCTAAAAAAGTATCGTAAAAAGAGCGTACGGCACGACTCGTTGCAAAAACTTCTAACATATTCCCTCACCTTGTTTAATAAACCTATTATAACAAAGCAAAGATTTAAGATGGATTTTTATGTCAAAATGAAAGAAAAGCGGTAAGATCACACAACTTATCTTACCGCAGGTTATTAAGGTAGAAAGGGGGAGCTACTGTGCTGCGTAGGCTTCGTTTTTATGATAGCCTTTAAATTCGCCTACGTCAATTTTACTCAGAATTTGCCAACGACCTGGCTTGGTAATCTCAAAAGGTCCAAAGGTGTAATTGCCGTTTTCTACGAGTGACGGTTTCATCTCTTTATTCTCTTTATTGCTATCAGGACGTGAGAGCATCATCATGACATTGGCGTCATTGACAGGTTGTCCGCTTTTATCACTCAATCGTATTGTAATGCTGTTTTGACCCATAACAAATTTTTCCGTTGAATAGGCAAGATCAAATTTGGCATTGAATTTTTCTTGAAGCTCTAAAATCGTGTTGATGGAATGGTCTACTTGTTGGTATTTTGCCATGTAAAAGGTATCCATCTCAACAGGATTATCCATTGCAATTTTAATCGTAAAACCACATGCAACGACACAGCCAATAATCATTCCTATAACAACATGAGGGTAATACGTGTGTTCACTTTTTGCTTTCGCCACGGCTTTTTATCCTTTTATAAATGATGAGTACGACAACAACGACCATAAACCCATAAATCAGAAGCCTGACAAGATTAATCGTTGTTTTATTCGCACTTCCAATCGCACTCTCTAACTCTATTTTGCGATATGCTGCAATCTCTTCGACAAGTTCTGCATAGCCATTGAGCAATGCAGGACCGACACTGACTTCGTTCTTTTTAGACGTCAGCAAGGGAATAATCGTACCGCTCCATGGAAAAGGTGAGAGCAGCGCTTCTCTATCAAACTCTTTTTCTAATCCTACAGAAGCATAAACATCGACCTTTTTTTCAGCTTGAAAAAGAGTCAAAAGTACATAAGGCGTGGTTAGATTTTTGGCAAAGTTTTGCTCATACGTGAGAATATTTTCACCCTCACCACTTTTTTTAGCAATCAAGATGACCTTAACACCGCTTTTAGCAAAAAGTTCACTGCCCATCTCTTCAATCTTTTGGGCTGTTCTCTCTTCTAAGCTATCATCGTAAATGACAAATTCCTTGGCAAAAATCAACATTGGGAAAAAAGCGATAAGGCAAAGAAGCAATAGCTTCTTTGCCTTTACATGTAAT
>DBTO01000007.1:1697-5681 GCA_002307095.1 Sulfurospirillum sp. UBA1314 | reverse complement strand
CTCAGAAGTAAATAGATATCGTTAGTTAGCAGTATCCATATCCTTTTACATGTAAGCTTTTTTCAAAGGTACACACGTAAAGAATCTCACTTTTTCACTAACGTTAACGCGTTTAAGCGCGTCACTCAAACCCTCAGCCCTAGACACACTCCATAGTATGACAGGTGCTTACCACCATCAAATAAGCTTTCACGAATGTAAACATTATTTTCAGTTGAATTTTACCATGTAGCTTGGGATAAAAATGGGATTTTAATAAATTAAAATTGTTTTTTATCGAAGCATGAAAAGTTATTGAAAAGCTCATCAATAGCCGTTTTTAAGCCATTTTATGGGGTAGAGTATTATAATGACAGTTTATATACATAAGTTTATTTTTAGTTTACAATCCGAAGAAAGCATCAAAGGTACTCTTTGATGCGTGATAGAGAATCAACCCTCAATGAAACACATTGATGCTTTTTGTACGTGGTTTATTTATCCAATGATTGAATACATTTCTCGCATTTTTCCCGCTCCCACTTATGCTTCATCCCTTTGATATAGACAATTAAGATAAAGAAAAGTGCAGAAGTCACGCCCAACACAAGCAAAAGCAGTGTTTCAGAAGGGTCTGTCTCCAGTAAGATGAGCTTTCGCACCAACACGACAAACGAAATCTCAAGGAAAGTCACGGCATAGTCAAAACTATCTTGAATAAAGAGCGTTTTGACAATCGCTAAAACAATCAAGACAAACAAACCATCTGTAAGGATAATTTTAATTGAATTGAAATCAAGTGCTCCTTGCGAAATAGTAAAAGCGATCATCTTATAGCCAAGGCTAATAAAACACTGCCCTAAATAGACAATCATCATAGCAATAAAAATATACCGAGCAATATTGAGAAGCGTAAGCAATGAATTTTCGACCTTCACTTCTAAAAATTGGTTGAATGCAAAAACTTTATTTGAGAGATTTTCACCGCTTTGTTCATTATTTTTTTCTTCCATTATTTCTCCAAATGCCTTTTACTCTGTAAAATGCGGCGCCATTATAGTACAATTTAGGAAAGAAGGTGCCATTTTTAGGCTTCTCAATGACTTTTTTGTTTCATTTTCAAAAAGGACTTGACATTATTACTAATTAGTAATATAATTTCGGCATAAGGAAGGAAAAGATGAAACTGAGATCAAACGTTCAAAGCTACGGTGAACGCACCGATAGAAGTATGCAGACATGGATTCAAATCTTACGCGCATTTCAAAAAATCCGTGCTAAAGAGTTGAAATACATCAACGCATCAGGCCTCAGCATGAATCAATTTGAAATCTTAGAAGTCCTTTACCATCGTGGCGATTTGCAAGTAGGCGCGATCACCAAATTGATCGAGAGCACACCTGGCAATGTCACCGTGGTTGTGAAAAATCTCCTCAGAGATGGGTTAATACAAACACTGCCCTCACCTGAAGATAGCCGTGTACGCATTGTAAGCATTACGGAGAGCGGACGTGCGCTCATCGGCGGTATGTTCCCCCAGCATGCAAGCAATCTGCAAAGCTATTTTGACGTGTTGAGCGATGAAGAGTTGATCGCATTGTACGATCTGTTACGTAAATTGCAAAAAGCGCAATAGGCTTCGTGTAAGCACGCATTTTTTTTGCTCATATATTACTAATTAGTAAAAAAGGAAACATCATGAAAATGAAAACATTACTCGCAACATCCTTGTTGGCAGGCTCTGCCCTCTTTGCTGGAAACTACAGCGTTGACCCAACACATTCAAGCGCAGACTTCAGTGTTAAACACGCGATGATCTCTACGGTTAAAGGAAATTTTGCAACATTTAGCGGCAATTTTGTATACGATGAAGCAACCAAAACGCTTCAATCTTTAAACGGAACGATTCATGCCGCCACCATCGATACAGGCATTAAAGACAGAGACGATCACTTACGCTCCGCCGATCTTTTTGATGTTGCAAAGTATCCAACGATTACCTTTGTTTTGGATGAAATCAAAGGCGACAAAGCCTATGGCAAACTGACGATGAAAGGTGTGACCAAACCCGTTGTTTTAGCTTTTGAGAACGGTGGCGCTGCAACGGATCTTTACGGCAACAAACGTGTAGGACTTGGACTTACGGGTAAAATCAATCGCTCAGACTTTGGTATTTCATGGAATAAAGCCCTTGAAACTGGTGGTGTCATTGTCGGTGAAGAGGTTAAAATCGACGTAGCCTTAGAGGGAATTTTACAAAAATAATAGCTTTACATGTAAAGGAGCCAATCATGTCATTTACCATTCATAGAGCCAACCAAAGAGGCGTTGCAGAGCATGGTTGGCTTCATAGTCGTTTTAGCTTCTCCTTTGCCGAATATTACAATCCTGCTCGCATGGGATTTGGCGCACTGCGTGTCATTAACGATGACATCATCGAAAAAGGCGAAGGCTTTGGGATGCACCCACACCGCGATATGGAGATTATCTCCATCGTGACCCAAGGGGTGCTGATTCACAAAGATTCCTTTGGCAATCACGGCGAAGTGCATGCCGGTGAAATTCAGTATATGAGCGCAGGCGAAGGGGTGTATCACTCCGAATTTGCCTCAAAAGATGAACCAACTGCGCTGTTTCAAATCTGGATACACCCGAATCAAAAAGGTGGAAAACCGCTTTACAATCAACGTGATTTTAGAGATGTCACCAAGAGCAATCAATGGGTCACCCTCGTTTCACCCGATGGCAGAGATAACTCCATTGCGATTAAACAAGAGGCATTCATTCTAACGACCGAATTGGATGAGGGTAAAACCATTTCCTTAGCGCCCTCTTCCCCCAATCGGGGTAAACTCGTACTCGTTGTCGAAGGCAAAATAGAAATCGATGGTGTGAGCTTTGAAACACGTGATGAAGTGCAGATCACCGAAGAAAAAGCCTACGAGATCAAAGCGTTGAAACCCTCTTGGATTTTATTGTTTGATGTTTTGATGCACTAATTCGTGTATAATGGCATAAAAAAGGTCATTTTTTATGCCAAAACACCCCACCCTTTTAGAGCAATTCCGCTCATTTTACCTTCAAAACAAGCTCACCGATCTTGAAGTCGCCATCGAATACTTCAGTGTTTTTGGAGGTACCAGTTGGAATATCAATACCACCAAACCTCTTTTTGAACTCATCGCGGCGAAAATTTTAAAAAACTACACCTACATTCATGCCGACATCACCAAACTGACTTACAGCAATAAACAGAGCCACGCACTTCTCTTTGCCTGCGCTACGGGCGATCGTCGCGTTTACTCTTCGTACAAAAAAGCGCGTTTGAGTCGCGAAGAAGGCAATGAAGCTTTGCATGCACTGTTGCGCAGTGAGCTCATCGAGCTGGAGTATTCGTTGGAGCGCCCCGTGCGCGAAGAGGATGATAACTCCGATAAACTGAGCTTCATGAGTCCCTTTATGCGCTTTTGGTTTGCCTTTGTCTCCCCTTTTTACAAAACGATCAAAGAGAATGATTTTAGCGAAGTCGAAAAAGCGTTTAGCAACCGCGAGCAAGGCTTTAACGACCTCATTTTTGAAAAACTCTCTTGTGAATTGTTGAAAAAAAGTTTGACGGACGACCCGATCGTGGAGATAGGAAGCTATTGGGATAAAAACGCAGAACTTGATATTTTAGCGAAAACCAAATCAGGCAAACTGATCGCCGGAAGTTGCAAATACACCAACACCAAAGTGAAAAAAACCGAGCTTTCTAAACTCAAAGAGCAGTGCGCGAAAGCTGAACTTGAGCCTGATATGTTCGTTCTGTTTAGCAAAAGTGGTTTTAGTTCCGAACTCAAAGCATTGAAGGGAGATGAGCTCAAACTCTTTACGCTAAAAAGCTTAAAACCACTCGTCGAAGAGATTGGGGAAAAAGAGTTGATTCCGTGTGAAGGAAAAAAATACTAGTCATCTTGGTAAATTGTCAAGGCACCAAAGGTGCGTGGGCTCTCTGCCGAAGAGAAC
>DBTO01000007.1:0-1403 GCA_002307095.1 Sulfurospirillum sp. UBA1314 | reverse complement strand
TTAGAGCTTTGCTTTAAAGACGTATTGCCCTTGATAGACTATCGCGCTAGAACAACACAGGTTGCGACAAGAGCGACGACCTCAGGGGTGTATTTAAAGTAAGTGACCCATACACGCATGATGTATCCTTTTGTTGTTGTAACGCACCCTAAGCATTCTTCGTTCCAACGCTTTCCATGTAAAGGGCATACGCCTCAATTTTTGCGTGTAATTTCTTGGCTAAATAAGAATGAGCATAGCCCAATTCTTGTAAAATCAGTATTGCTTCGTCACAGTACTTTCGCTTTTTCGCGGCATCCCACTGCTTTGGAGGCTCGCCAAGATTGGTGATGCGATCGGCAAGTTTGACCATTGCGACGCAGTTTTGACGCTGTTTGAGTCGCTCTAGGCTATCGTGCATTTGCGCCTCTTTGGAGGGTAAATTTTTATCTTTCGTGAGGGCCAAAACGCCTTTAGCGATCACCTCTTTATTGCCGGCTAAGGGGCTCTCTTTGGTGATTTTAGTGGTTGTATCTTCGTTCACATCGTGCAAAAGAGCGCACGCTATCGCGACATTGGCTTCATCGTAACTGAGGGGTTCACACGATAAAGCATTGATCACTTCGGCGGCAACACTTAAAAGGTGCATCGAGTAAGGCAACCCGTGTGGCGTCTTTTGTTCACCGTGCGCACAAAGGGCAAACGCGAGATTTTCTTTGAAACATTCGACGCTAAAAAGCTCTTTGGGTAAACTTGCTTCCACATGAGGAAGTTTGGGAAGGCTTGGTGCGCGATCTTTTTCGATGGTAGCGTAGACCTCGCCGTCGCTAAAATAAAGAAGATAACGCGCTTTTTCACAAACCAATTCAAGCTCTTCGTAACATTCCCAACCGTTATCGCTTCCGTAAAGGTTTACATGTAAAATCGTTTGAAGCTCACAATGATGGCGCTCTTTTGCAGGCGGAAGCGGGATCGAATCAAACTCAAAACACTCCACATACCCCATTGCACCGCCTGCGACATGAAAATTGATCGTCAGGCTTCGCTGTTTGCCCTCTTTGAGATACGCGATCTCAAGCAAATTGTGAAGGATGTAAAGTGCTACAACCTCGCAGCCTTCGATCTCATTGAGATAAGCCCATTTTTCACGCATCCTAAACCTTTACATGTAAAGATGTTTTACTTTTTACACAACGTGTCAAACCACTTCTCATTCTCCGCTGAACGGTTCGCTTTGGAGCGTATAAGTGCGTCGCGCATCGAAACCAAATCGTCCAATTCCAAGAACTCTAGCATTGAAAATGAAGAAATGGGCGCATTTGGGTCGGATTCTATAAGCAGTTCTATCTCGTGAATAAGTGCCATTTTATCGGCATTCTCTAGCATTCATTGACCTTTGATTAACAAACTATGATTGGTTTTAT
>DBTO01000251.1 GCA_002307095.1 Sulfurospirillum sp. UBA1314 | reverse complement strand
AGAAAAGTATCACATCTCCTGCAAATGTGTGTTCTGCGAGAGTATTTTGAAGTTTCGATTTATCGGAAACAACTATTTTTTGAGCTTTTACAATAATTTCGTGTAAAATTGTAACGTTGGTTTTTCCCGTAAGAATCACCAGATCAAAAATATCATCTATTTTTTGAGCCAGTACACTATTTGCTTCATCACTGCTTTCAACAATGCCTGGGGTAATAATCACTTTGCGCCCCATATGCGTTGCAACAAGCTCATATGAGCTGAGCATGCCTTCTAAATTACCATTGTAACTATCATCAATGATGAGCTTTCCACCCGCCTCAATTTTTTGCAAACGATGCTCGACTCCTTGCAAGTTTGCAATCGCTTCTTTAATGACCGAAAGATCTAGCCCAAGGGAACGTGCGACGTGAATCGCTGCTGCGATATTGATCGCATTAAAAGCACCCAAAAGCTTACATGCAAAGTGTTCTTTAACCCCATCAAGCACCATATTAAAGCTAAGTCCTTGCAAGGTTGCTTCAATATCGCTCAGCTCAGAGCCAAACGAATGGATCATCGAGGTTGGTTTAATGTTGGCACTTTCATGCACAAAAGCGCTCTCAAGTCGCGTTGAGTTGAGCATCTCCATTTTGGTGTTGCGGATGTTTTCAAGCGTTTTAAAGTACTCAATATGCTGTTCACCAATGCAGCCCACCACGGCGATATGCGGATTGACCAGTCGCGCAATCTCATCAATATCACCTCGCACACGAGCTCCTGCTTCGACGATGTAAACATCACACACCTCAGGCAGTGATTCATTAATATCTTTGATAATGCCTCCAAGTGTATTGACACTGCGAGGTGTTTTGTAGACCTTGAGTTGGCTACTTAAAATTTGTGCTAAAAAGTTTTTAATACTTGTTTTGCCGTAACTGGCGGTAATGGCAACCACTTTAAGGTTTGGATTGCGCATCAATTTCTGCTGTGCCTCTTTTTTAAACCCCTCAAAAAGGATCTTCTCATATACCATGCTCGCACATTGTGCAACCACAAGCGGAATAATAATGCCCAGCTTGAAAGACGAAGAAAGAGTAGCGCACACAAGGTCTTGAAACAGGGTTGCTAAGACTAAAAAAAGAAAAAAGCGTTTGACGCGTGCCGTCCAAACCAATTTTTTGTCCATCTTTTTATGCCAAATAAACAACAGCGCTAAAAAAAGCGCGACAAAACCGTAAAGAAAAATACCTTGTAAAAGATAGTAACCGATTAAAGGAATCGCAAAGAAGTAAAGATGCCAGTCGTAACGGTTGTAGTGGAAGAAAATGCGCTCAAGCCTGTAGCTGTACCACTGCATTGCAGTGATAAAATAAAACCCAATTCCCAACATAAAACAAAAATGTACCACGCTTAAAATCATTTGATCCATAATCCTTATCTCTTTTCAAAATCATCAAAGACCACTGCATCGATCTTTTTACATGTAACGTTGTGAACCGCTGAAAACAGTGTTCCATCATAAAGCTTGCTGATAAAAAACTCCAACTCTTCTTCAAATTCCGTGTTAATAACCACTTCAACACTGCCATCCGCAAGATTTTTTACATAGCCAACATAGTCCAAAGCCTTTGCAACACTCAGTACAAAACGACGATACCCAACCCCTTGAACATGCCCAGTAACGTTTAACACATAGGTACTCACGGTACAAACTCCGCCACTATTTTTTCAATCTGTTTTGCCTGTTTGATAAAAAAGAAATGATCGCCATCCATCGCATAAAAATGGCTTCCTTTGATGAGCGCGTGCATCTTTTCACCGCTTGAAAGGGGCGTTGCAGTGTCAGCTTTGCCCCAAAACAGAAAGCTTTTAGCTTTACATGTAAGAAATTGCTCACTAAAATCTTCATTTACAACGCGTTTGAGAATTTCATACATGACGTTGCTCATTCCCTCCACATCTTTGGTCGCAAAGAAGCGGTAGAACGATTTGGGAGCGAAGGGTTTGAGCATTTTGAAAAGCGCAATTTTTGCTCTTATTTTCAAAGATTTTGGAGCAACGATACCAGCACTTGAGAGTAACACCAGCACGTCTGGCTGAAGTAAGGTAGCGACTTTCCCTCCAAAGGAGTGCCCAACAATGATAAGAGGCTTTACATGTAACGCTTTTAAGAAGACCTGAATAATGTCTGCGTAGGTTCCTGTTTCAATAACGTCGTTGATGGAAGAAGTTCCAAAACCGGGAAGATCAAGATAGAGATGCTGATACGCAGAAAAGCATGTGCCAAACGCCTGCTTCATAATCTCTTTGTTGCTTCCCCAGCCATGCAAAAACAGAATCGTTTGAGGTTTGTTTTGATTAAGTAGCTCGTAGGAGAGCGCATACGTGCTATTTTGAAATACAATTTCTCGCTTAGCCATCACTCTTCTTTTTCGTACTAGCGTAGATTTTTTCCAAAATATGAACCGCTTCGCTCATTTTTTCGTATTCGTCCACCGTGATCATCACCGCTTCAAAACGGTTATTTTTCACGATGACGATACGTTTGTTTTCGCCTTTACTGAGGCTTCCTAGGACGGAGCTAAAGTTGCGCACCATGTCCGTTGCAGTCATTATCTCATTTTTAGCGTAGGTCATGACATACCTTTGTGCAAAATTTTATGTAATATCTTACATAAACAACACTGTTACTTCCCTTTAGCGGCTTGAATTGAATTAATATAGCGGTACTCTTTGCTCATCGTGATCTCTTTAGGTAAGTAGTTTGCAAGGAGTTTAATCACACTATCAAAATCATCAAAAAGGTAATTTGCCATACTTCCTGGAATGGGATTGATCTCGTTTAGATAGGGCTTACCATCGATAACAAAAAAATCACATCGAATCAGTGCACCTAAAAAGAGTGGATCGTAAAGCCTCCTAAACGCCTCTTTAATACCCTCTTCTTCTTGAGCGTCAAGGGTGGCTTCATTCACTCTTTTGGTACGTGAGAAGTCGAGATATTTTTTATCAAAGTCTAAAAATTCCTCTTTTTGAGGCTCTTCAATGATCGAAAATAGAAAATTGTCCGTTTTACAGCCTGCAAGATTGTACTCTTTCACACCGCTAATAAAGGGCTCAATGAGAACCGTGTCATCAAATTCAAAAGCAACATCAAGTGCATAGGCGAGCTCTTTTTCTTCTTTGACGATACCAATACCAATAGAGCTACCAAGACGTAGGGGTTTCACAATAAAAGGATATGGAATGCGAATCAGCTCTTCACTGCCTTTGCGAAGTGCTTGATAATCAAGCACATTTACACCCACTTGTTGCGCGTAGAGTTTTGTGAAGAGTTTATTGTAACTGATACAACTCCCCTCTGTGCGAGGACCAATGTAAGGCACACCAAAAAAATCAAGCATGGAGCTAAGTTTTCCATCTTCACCGTCTCTGCCATGCACAAGGTTGATCATCACGTCAAAGGCAATTTTCTCTTCGCCTAACATCTTTTTGGCACAAAAACCACCTAGTTTGAGAAAAAGCGCTTTGTCTTTTTTGTACTCACCACTGCTAAAGCGTTTGGAGGTAATTTTATCGGTCGGGATCAGGTAAAAATTGCGTTCATAATCACAAAAAATATAAACAATCTCACATTTAAGAACTTTTTTAAGCGCGATGGCACTCA